>NZ_JBQKUH010000070.1:0-19256 GCF_054968485.1 Leisingera sp. G5_S3_59_S7 | reverse complement strand
GATCCTGGTTCGAGCCCGTTTCCAGTGCGTTTCAGGCGCGTTTCAGGCCCGGATCATTCGATGATGCCGGTGCGGCTGAAGATGCCGAAGAAGTTGCCGAAGATGTTGGAGATGGTGAGCGCGTCGTTGATCGGCGACTCGGTGGCCATCACCAGATCGCCCGGGTTGATCTGGAACTTGCGTGCCGAGAACAGCCCGTCCGCCGAGGTCAGATCGAGCGAGAACACCACCCGCTGCTGGCGCGGCCCGCGCACGCCGGGCGCAATTGCGGAGGCCGGGTATTCGCGCAGGATCAAAAGCCCCTTGGGATCGGCCTTGCCGTCCTGGAAGCCGCCCGCCACCGACATCGCGTCCATCGCCGACATCTCGTCCTTGGTGAAAATGTGCAGGTCTTCCTCGCCGGTGGCGCCGAAGGAGAGGAAATAGCGCTCGTCCTCCTCGACAAACACCCGGTCGCCGCCGCGCAGCAGGGTGTCCAGCCGCGGGTTGTTCAGCAGGTTGTCGACCGAGGTGCCATAGATCGACTGGCCGCGCACCAGCCGGATCTGCGGGTTGTTGAGGCTGGAGCTGATGCCGCCGCCCGCCGAGATCAGCCCCATCACCGTGTAGTTGCGGTCGGGCATCGGGTAGGTGCCGGGCTGGGCGACACCGGAGACCAGATCGACCGAATTGCTGCGCCCCTCGGCCATCGCCAGCTGCACCTGGGCCGACGGCACCACCGGCTCCAGCGCCTGCTGCAGCTTGGCGCGGGCCAGGTCCGGGGTCAGCCCGTTGACGTTCACATCGCCCACATAGGGCATGAAGATGGCGCCGTTGGCGGCCACTTTCATGTCCTGCAGCTGCACCATCTTCTGCTCGGCTGCGGTCAAGAGCGAATTGTCGTTGCTGTCCCAGATGCTGAGCGACAAGAGATCGCCGGGCTGGATGATCTGGGTCTTGGCGCCTTGGTGCCGCGGCAGCCAGCCCAGCCGCTCCTGTTTGCCGGTGGCAGGCCAGGCCGCTACCGTCGGCAGCAGCGCCCGGTTCACCTGGTAGAGCGCGAAATTGGCATCAGCCTCCCCCGATTCTTTCAGGATCTCCTCGCTGGCCGGGGCACCGCCGGGCAGGCGCGAGCAGGCTGCGGGCAGGAGGATCAGGCCGGCAGCGGCCAGCCAGGGAAGGAGTTTCAGCATCGGGCGCCTGTCATTGAGCTGCTCTGGGAACCGCCCCGGTTTGGTCCGGGGGAACCGCTTTGATTTTTGTCCAGGCAAAGGATACTGGGCTGAGGCAGAGGGTTCAACAGAAACGGGCAGCAGCAATGGCAAATCCCGCCGTAATGGTTCTGGGCGCAACAGGGCGCATCGGCCGGCTGCTGCAGCTGTGCCCGCCGCAGGGGCTGCATCTGCGGCTGCAGGCGCGGCGGGCGCAGGCAGGAAACAGCACCGGAGACTGGCACATTTTCGATCCGCTGGCGGAGCCGGCGGCGCTGGCGCGCGCCGCGGAGGGCGCGGCGGTCCTTCTCTGCCTCGCCGGACCGGTGCCGGGCCGGGGCGGTGCAGACGCAGACATGGCAGACCATGTCCGCCTCGGTGAAGCGGCGGTGCGGGCAGGCGCGTCCGCGGGCGCCCGGGTGCTGCTGGCGTCCTCGGCGGCGGTGTACGGCGCCCGGGGCGGCCTGCTGGCAGAGGACGCAGCCCTGTGCCCCGCCAATGCCTATGGCGCCGCCAAGGCGGAGATGGAGGCGCGCGCGGCAGCGCTTGGCGCGGAACTGGGCGCGCAGGTCTGTTCCCTGCGGATCGGCAATATTGCCGGGCTGGATGCTGCCCTGGGCGGCTGGCGGCCCGGGTTCACCCTGGACCGCTTTGCCGGTGGCCGCACCCCGCGGCGCAGCTATATCGGCGCCCGCACGCTGGCTGAGGTGCTGGCGGCGCTGCTGGCGGCGCCGGCGCTGCCGCCGGTGCTGAACCTGGCGCAGCCGGGGGCGGTGGAGATGGGCGCGCTCTTGCAGGCGGCGGGCAGGCCCTTTGCCGTCCGGGCAGCCCCGGCCGCCGCGATCCCGGAGGTGGCGCTGGACGCGGCCCGCCTGCAGGCGCTGCTGCCGGCGCCGCTGGCGGCGGCGGATCCGGTGCAGATGGCGGCGGAATGGGCCCTGTTAGAGCATGAAATGGCGGAGAGATAACCTTGGAGCACACAACAATATGACCTGGCGCAAACGGCTGTTTGACCTGTTTTTTGCCACCCTGCTGATCCTGGTGCTGGGGCCTGTCCTGCTGCTGCTGATGGGCTGGCTTTTGTGGAAGGAGGGGCGGCCGCTGTTTTATGTGGCGGAGCGGATGAAGGGGGTCGATCAGCCCTTTATGCTGTGGAAGCTGAGGACCATGAACGTGGTGGATGCCGATGCGGGCGTGTCGGGCGGCGACAAATCCGCCCGCATCACCCGCACCGGCGCCTGGCTGCGCTCCAAGCGGCTGGATGAGTTCCCGCAGCTGTGGAACATCCTCAAGGGCGATATCTCCTTTGTCGGGCCGCGCCCGCCGCTGCGCCAGTATGTCGAGGCGCACCCTGAGCTTTACGCACAGGTGCTGAAATCGCGCCCCGGCGTCACCGGCCTGGCCTCGATCACCTATCACAAGCATGAGGCGGCGCTGCTGGCGCGCTGCCGCACGCCGGAGGAGACCCATACGGTCTATTCCCGGCTCTGCGTGCCGGCGAAAGCGCGGCTGGATCTGATCTATCAGCGCCACCAGAGCATGTGTTTCGACTTTGACCTGGTGTTTCAGACCATTGGCAATATCTTCCGCCGGGGGTAGATGCGTGCTGAATGATTCCCGTATAGCCTGCGCAGCCGGACCGGTGGCGGGCTGGCGCCGGGCGGGCGGGGACACCGGGGCAGCCCGGCGGTTTTCCGCCGCTGTCCGTTTTGCGGGACAGGGAAAACCGGTTATGATAGGAACTGTGTTTAATGGGCCGCGCAGCGGATTTCAGCGTCTTCGGCCATATTTGCTTTAGGTTTTTTCTGCTATCCGGCAGTGGAAGCTGCCCGGGCGGGCAACGGGATATAACAGGATAAAAAATGCGGGCATTCGAGGGCAGGACAGCATGTACAATCTGATCAGCGCGCTGTCGCGCAGGCAGAAATCCTATGTCTTCCTGGCGGCAGACCTGGCCCTGCTGCCGCTGGCGCTGCTGTTCACCCTCCAGGTGCAGCCGCTGCCGGATCCGGCGCTCACCACCCTTGTGTCGCTGCTGCCGGTGCTGCCCTATGTGATGGCCGCCGCCGCCGGGATGGCGCTGTGGCTTGGGCTGCCGCATGTGCAGCTCAACGCCTATGAGCGCCACGCCGCGGTGCAAAGCGGGCTTCTGGCGGGCGGCACTGCGCTGGCGCTGGCGCTGCTGACGGCCGTCTTCGGCCCGGCCCTGCCCTCCGGCACCCATGTGGTGTTTGCGATCTGCTATTTCCTGTCCATGGTGGTGGCCCGCGCGGCGATGCTGCAGCTGGTGCTGATGGTCTACCGCCGCGCCAATCCGCGCTGCCGGGTGCTGATCTACGGGGCCGGCAATACCGGCACCCAGCTGGCGCAGGCGCTGAAGGCGCATGACGGCATCGATCCGGTCGCCTTTGCCGATGACAATTCCTCCTTGCAGGGGCTGACCCTGGTCGGGCTGCCGGTGTTTTCTCCGGCCCGGATCGCCGAGATCGTGCAGGCGCGCCAGATCCGCCGGGTGCTCCTGGCGATGCCGTCGCAAAGCCAGCCGCGCCAGGCGCAGATCACCCAGCGGCTGCAGCAGCTGGGGCTGGAGGTGCAGGCGCTGCCCTCCTTTGCGCAGCTGATCGGCGAGGAGGCGCTGGTCGACAAGCTGACGCCGGTGGCGCCGCAGGCCTTTCTGGGCCGCGCCGCGCGCAATGTGCCGCTGAAAGAGGCGGCGGGTTCTTACCAGGGCAAGGCGGTGCTGGTCTCCGGCGCCGGCGGCTCGATCGGCTCGGAACTGTGCCGCCAGGTGCTGACCTGCCGGCCCGCGAAACTGGTGCTGTTCGAACTGAGCGAACTGGCGCTTTACACTGTGCATCAGGAGCTTGGCCCCTTGGCCGAGGCGGCAGGCATCGAGCTGGTGCCGGTCCTGGGCTCGGTCACCGATCCGCGCCAGGTGCGGATGGTGCTGAACCGGCACGGGGTGGAGGTGGTGCTGCATGCCGCCGCTTACAAACATGTGCCGCTGGTCGAGGCCAACCCGCTGCCGGGCCTGGCCAACAATGTCTTCGGCACCCAGACCCTGGCGCGCGCCGCCGCCCGGGCCGGGGTTGAGCGGTTTATCCTGATTTCGTCCGACAAGGCGGTGAACCCGGCCAATGTGATGGGCGCCTCCAAGCGGATGGCAGAGCTGATCGTGCAGGACCTGGCCACCCGCCCCGGGCAGAAACACGGGCAGAAAACCGTGTTCACCATGGTGCGCTTCGGCAATGTGCTGGGATCAAGCGGCTCGGTGGTGCCGCTGTTTCAGGAGCAGATCAGCCGCGGCGGCCCGGTCACCGTGACCGACCCGAATGTGAAACGCTTCTTCATGACCATCAGCGAGGCGGTGCAGCTGGTGCTGCAGGCGGGCGACATGGCCCAGGGCGGCGAGGTCTTTGTGCTGGACATGGGCGAGCCGGTGCCGATCCTGCAGCTGGCCCGCCAGGTGATCGAAAGCGCCGGCCATTCCGTGCGCGACGCGGACAACCCGGACGGCGATATCGCCATTGATATCATCGGGCTGCGCCCCGGCGAGAAGATGGAGGAGGAGCTGACCCTGTCCGAGGAGCTGGTCCACACCCGCCACCAGAAAATTTTCTGCGCCCGTGAGACCGTGCTGTCGGAAATCGAGGTGGCCGGTTTCCTGCGCAGCCTGCGCCAGGCGGTGGCGGCCGGCGACGAGGCGGCGGCGCGGCAGGTGATCCAGCGCTGGGTCGAGGGCTATTGCCAGCCGCCGCAAGCGGGCCGCAAGAGCTCCTGAGCCTGTAACCCCCCAAGGACAGAGCCGCATATCCCGGGACGGTGCGGCCTTGGGGCTGCACTGGCGGCGAAACCTCTGCCGCCGGGTGACGCGGCAATTGATCCGCCCCCGCCATCCATGCTCTAAGCGGGGCAGCAGGTGAGAAGGCCGGGACAGCGAGACCCGGCACAGGCAGTTCCAAAAGGCAGGTTTCCCGTGACCGCGATCAAGACCCTTCTGCACAGGACCGTGCACAGGACCGCGCCGCTGGCCGGGTCACTGGCTGTATCTCAGGCGAAATTCCGGGCCAGATTCCGGGCCAGATTCCGGGCCAAAACGCTGGCCGCCCCGGCCGCGGTGCTGTGCCTGGCGGCCCAGCCGGGCCTGGCGCTGGGGCCGGAGATCACCCGCGCAGGCCATGGCGCCGCGCCGGGCACCGAAGCGGCAGCACCGCGGCTGAAACCGCTGCCGCCGCCCAGCCTCAACTTCTATGGCAGCCCCGGCATCATCGACATGCCAAGCGCCGAGATGCTGCCCGACGGCCAGTATGCGGTCACCTATTCCTGGTTCGGCGGCACCTCGCGCTACAACATCACCTTCCAGGCGCTGCCCTGGCTCAGCGCCTCCTTCCGCTACAACGGCATCCAGGATCTGGGGCTGTTCGGCTTTGACACCTATTACGACCGCGGCTTCGACGTGCGCGCCCGGCTGTGGCGCGAGCGGCGCTGGCTGCCGGAGGTCACCCTGGGGCTGCAGGATTTTGCCGGCACCGGTGTTTATGCGGCGGAATATTTTGCCGCCACCAAACGGTTCGAGGCCGCCGCCCTGGGCTGGGGCCGCGCGCCGGGGCGGCTGAAGCTCACCGCGGGGCTTGGCTGGGGGCGGCTGGGCAGCCACGGCGCCATCGGCTCGACCGGCGGCCCGCGCCCCAGCTTTGTCGGCGGCAGCACCGGCGGCAAGCTGGCCACCGACCAGTGGTTCCGCGGCGATGTGGCGCCCTTTGCCGGCTTTGAATGGCAGCCCGATGCGCGCTGGAGCCTGAAGGCGGAATATTCCACCGACGCCTATGAGACAGAAACCGAGGCCTCCGATGTGTTCGAGCGCAAATCCTCGCTCAACTACGGGGTGGAATACCAGTATTCCGACCGGCTGCGCCTGGGCGCCTATTACCTCTACGGCTCGGAGATCGGCTTTACTGCGCAGATCCAGCTCAACCCGAACCAGCCGCCGACCCCGATGGCGGTGCCTGCGCCGCATCCCGTCATCCCGCGCAGCCAATGGGCAACCCAGGACAGCCATTGGCGCCAGGACTGGGCCGCCAGCGAAAACAAGACCCGCCAGATCCGCGACCTGGCGGCGGAGGCGCTGAAGGCGGACGGGCTGGTGCTGGAGGCGATCGCCTTCACCGGCACCACGGCCGAGCTGCGCTACCGCAACAACCGCTACCGCTCGGCCTCGCAGGCGGCGGGCCGCGCCGCCCGCGCCCTGGCGCAGACGCTGCCGCCTTCGGTGGAGACCTTCCGCCTGGTGCCGGTGCGCCGCGGCATCGGCCTTGCGGCGATCGAGATCCGCCGCTCGGATCTGGAGGCGCTGGAGTTCGATCCGGAGGCTGCGGATGCGCTCTATGCCGCGGCCGGGGTGCAGGATGCCGGGCCGCTGCCGGAAGACGCGATCTTCTCGGGGGAGCTGTACCCGGCCTTTGCCACCTCCGTCAGCCCCTATACCAAACCGGCCTATTTCGACCCGGCGCAGCCGTTCCGGCTGGATGCGGGGCTTGATTTCGCCGCCTCCTATTCGCCCGCGCCGGGCTGGCGCATTGCCGGCACCATCCGCCAGCGCATCTGGGGCAATGTAAAGAACGGCCGCGCCTCCAATTCGGTGCTGCCGCATGTGCGCACCGACCAGGTGGAATACGCGCAGTTCGGCACCACCCTGGAAAACCTCTACGTGAGCCGCCTGTGGAAGCCGGGCCGCAACCTCTATGCCCGCGCCACCACGGGCCTGTTCGAAAGCATGTACGGCGGCGTCTCGGGCGAGGTGCTGTGGAAGCCGGTGAACAGCCGCCTCGGCCTGGGGCTGGAGGCCAATTACGTGGTGCAGCGCGATTTCGACCAGCGCTTCGGATTCCGCGATTACCGCACCTTCACCGGCCATGCCTCGGCCTATTACGAACTGCCCAAGGGCTACCTGGTGCAGATCGATGCCGGCCGCTACCTGGCGGGCGACTACGGCGGCACCTTCAGCCTCAACCGCGAATTCGACAACGGCTTCATGGTCGGCGGCTTCTTCACCCTCACCAATGTCTCCTCCGAGGACTTCGGCGAGGGTTCCTTTGACAAGGGGTTCCGCTTCCGCATCCCGGTGGACTGGCTTCTGGGCAAGCCGTCCCGTTCGGGCTTCGGGCTGACCATCCGCCCGACCCAGCGCGACGGCGGCCAGCGGGTGGCGGTGCCGGACCGGCTTTACGGATCGGTGCGAGAGGCCCACCGCCGCAGTCTGGAAGAACAGCGCGCGAGGTTCTGGGAATGAGCATGATCCGTTTCACCGCCGCCGCCCTGGCCGCAGCGGCGCTGCTGCTGGCAGGCTGCAGCAGGGGGCCGGAAAAGACCCCGGCAGAGCTGGAGGTGGCGCAGGCAGTGGGGGATCTGATCAGCCGCCGCCGCAATCCGCCGCCGCAGCCGGCCAAGCTGACCCGGGCACTGCTGGACCAGCAGACCCAGGCCTATATCGAGGTCACCATCGAGAACCGCGGGGCCAAGGCCTATCTGACCCGCGCCCTGCAGCGCCGCGACAGCCATCCCGGGCAGATCGAGGTCTGGCGCACCCTGGACAATGTGTCGCTTGCTTTCCGGCAGGGGATGGTGATCGCCACCCGCGGCCTGGGCGGCGGGCTGCTGTCGGCGCAGGTGCCCGCCGCGGACGGGGTGGCGGGCCCGGCGCATGGCGGCGCCCGGCGCTATACGGTGCGGGCAAACGGAAACGGCCAGGCGGTGCTGAACATGGCCTGCAGCCTGCACGACCTGGGCCCGGAACCGGTGGAGATCGTCGAAATCACCCATCCCGCCCGCCATCTGCAGGAGCGCTGCGAAGGCAGCGGCGGGGCGGTGGTCAACGATTACTGGGTTGATTCCCGCCCCGGGCGCAATCAGATCTGGCAATCGCGGCAATGGGCCGGGCCGGAGACGGGTTATGTGAAAATCCGCCAGCTGCGGCTCTGAGGCGGGGCCATTTTCCGCCCGGTTCCCGCGGCTTTGCGGCAACGGGGAGAAAAAATCCGCAACGCAAACCGGATTTCAAGAGTTTTGCAGCTATTCCATGCGTTGAAATGGGCACCCGCCTCCCATAAGGTCGCCTCAACGCACCTTTCCACAGTTCTCCAAAGGAGTTTGAAAATGAAAAATCTTCTGACTGCCCTGACCCTGGCCGCCCTGGCTTCGGCCACTGCCGTTTCGGCTCAGCAGGTCCCGGCGGCCCCCGGCGCGCAAGCCGGCGCTGGCGCTGGCGGCAGCGGCAGCGGCATGGGCATGGGCGTTGCCGGCGGCCTGAGCGCCGGCGCCGTGGCCGGCGTGGTTGCAGGCCTGGTTGTTCTGGGCGTGGTTGCCAATGACGACGACGAAGTCGGCACCACCACCACCACCACCACCACCAACTAAGCGCTTTGCCGCGCCGCAGGCGCGGGCATGGTTTCACGGAAACGGGCCTTTCAGGGCCCGTTTTCTGTTTCCGCGGGCCCCGGCAAAACAGCGGGCTTTCGCAACCCGGAATAGAATACGCAAGGCGCTGCGAATTCATCCGGTAATAGGGATTATGTTATTTAACCTGCCAGCCGGCGGCCCCGGCTGGGTCAAAGCACGGGGAGCAGTCCGGAAACCGCAGCGGATGCGGCGGCTGTTCTTGCAGGCGAAAGATTGATCATGGATAGTTTCAAGATAGCTGAACAATGTGTTTGGAGAGCGCTTAATGATTTATCCTGTTATCCTTTGCGGCGGTTCGGGGACACGGCTTTGGCCCAGTTCGCGGCGGGCTTTTCCAAAGCAGTTTGCCGCATTTGCAGGCAAGCAAAGCCTTTTTCAGAATGCGCTCTCCCGCCTGAGCGGACCGGATTTTGACGCGCCGGTCTTTGTCACCAACGAAGATTTCCGCTTTCTGGTGGAAGAACAGGCGGCGGCCTTGGGGCTTCTGGACGGGCGCATCATCCTGGAGCCGGCCATGCGCAACACCGCCCCGGCGGTTCTGACGGCGGCGCTGACCCTCAAGGACCAGCCCGGGGCGCTGATGCTGGTGGCGCCGTCGGATCACATGATCCGCGACACGGATGGGTTTCTCGCCTCGGTGGCGGTGGCGGCAAAGGCGGCGCAGGAGGGGGCGCTGGTCACCTTCGGGGTGGCGCCGGACCGCCCCGAGACGGGTTTTGGCTACCTCAAGCTGGCGGAGCCGGCCGCCGCCGGGCAGGCTGTTGCGCTGTCCGGCTTCCTGGAAAAGCCGGACCGGCAGACAGCCGCCGGGCTGCTGGAGCAGGACAACGTCCTGTGGAACGCCGGGATGTTCCTGTTCCGGGTCTGCGATATCCTTGAGGCCTACAAGCTGCATGCCCCGCATATGCTGGCGCTGTGCGATGCGGCGCTGGCGCAGGGGGAAGAAGACCTTGGGTTCTTCCGGCTTGGCGCCGGCCCTTACGAGGAGATCGGGGCGGTCTCGATTGATGATGCAATCATCAGCAAGGCCGAGAACGTCGTGGCGGTGCCGCTGGCCTCTGACTGGTCCGACCTGGGCAGCTGGGATTCCCTGCATGCGGTCTCGGCAGACGGGCCGGACCGGCTGTCGGAAGCGGGTCCGGTGACGGCGATTAGCTGCGAGAACACGCTGCTGCGGAGCGAAGAGGACAATATCCGGCTGGTCGGGCTGGGCTTGAAGAACATTGTGGCGGTGGCCATGCGGGACGCGGTTCTGGTCGCCAGCCTGGACCACGCCCAGGACGTCAAGACAGCGGTGGAGGCGCTGCGGGAAAACGCGGTGCCGCAGGCCGAGGAATACCCCCGCTTCTACCGGCCGTGGGGGTGGTATGAAACCCTGTGCCTGGGGGAGCGGTTCCAGGTCAAGCGGATCATGGTCAAGCCGGGCGGCATCCTGAGCCTGCAAAGCCACATGCACCGCTCGGAGCATTGGATCGTGGTTGCCGGCACCGCGCAGGTGACCGTGGGCGAGACGGTCAAGCTGCTGTCGGAGAACCAGTCGGTCTATGTGCCGCTGGGGGCCGTCCACCGGATGGAAAACACCGGCAAAGTCCCGATGTACCTGATCGAGGTGCAGACCGGCGCCTATCTGGGCGAAGACGATATCGTCCGCTATGAAGACGTCTATAACCGGAACTAGCCGCGGCCGGCGCACGGCGGGGGCGCTGCATGTTGCAATCCCAATACAGGGGAAAACTAATCCCCGCCCGGGGGCTGCTTTTCTGCGGCCCGCAGCCTGCAAAGCGGTACACAGTCCAAAAGGCCGGCCGAAGGGCCGGTCAGGGCGCAGCTGCGGCTGGCCCGGGACGGCAAAGACAAAAGCAAGGTTGAGGCACTGGTGAAACGGCATTTGGTCACTCGCAGCATTCTGGCAGGTGCGGTTCACGTATGCTGGATGCTGCCCGCTGCGGCCCAGGACGGCGGCACGGAAATGGTGTTCGGCTTCAGCCAGGGCCTGGAAGCAAGCGACAACCTTGAGCTGGACCCGGTCAGCCCGGGCAGCACGACCTTCACCTCGACCGGGCTGTCCTTCGGACTGACCCGGGAAACCCGGCTGGACCGCTTCGGGCTGCTTGCCGGGGGCGTGCTGCGGGGCGTGAGCGGGCCGGGCGCGGAGTCCGGGCTGGACAATCAGAGCCTTGATCTGAGCTATGGCCGCGAGGGCGCAGACGCGGGGTTTGAGGCCAATGCCGGCTACCTGCAGACCAACATCGAGTTCCTGGAGCCGCTTGACGACATTACCGATGACGATGGCGGGATCGACCTGCCGCCGGACCTGGACGAGCTCAGCGGCACAGGCAACCGCGAGCGCTATACCGCGGGGGTGGCGCTGGACCTGGGCCGCAATGCGCCTGTCGGCGCGTCGTTCAGTGCGGATTACCTGGCTTTCCGGTACTCTGACACCACCG
Source organism: Leisingera sp. G5_S3_59_S7 (assembly GCF_054968485.1). Lineage (NCBI taxonomy): Bacteria > Pseudomonadati > Pseudomonadota > Alphaproteobacteria > Rhodobacterales > Roseobacteraceae > Leisingera > Leisingera sp. G5_S3_59_S7. The sequence continues at coordinate 8,164 of NZ_JBQKUH010000070.1, read as the reverse complement.
ACCCGGAGCTGTTTGACAACGACCGGAGCGGGGCGGAGACCGAGGTGCGCTTCCGGCTTTCGCCGGTGGCCGTTGCCCGGCTGGGGCTGGGCTACCGGCTGTATGAGGCGGAAGATGCCGAACAGACCCGGCGCGACACATCGCGCGGCTATGCCGGGCTGAGCGTGGAGGTGAGCCCGGTTCTGCGGCTGGACGCGGATCTCGGCTATGCCTCGATCGACACCCGGGAATTCGGCGCCACGGAGACAAGCAGCGGCCTGGAAGCGCTGCTGCGCCTTGAGCGGGATATGCCCAACGGCACCGTGACCGCAGAAGCGGAACAGTATGTCACCGACGATGGCACCATCCGCACCTTCACTGCCGGCCGCAGCCTTGAGCTTCCGAACGGCGCGCTGTCAGCCACGCTGGGGGCGGCGGATTCCGACATCGGCCAATCGGAAATCATCGGCTCGCTCAGCTGGCGCCAGGAGCTGCCCCGCGGCGGCATCAATGCGCAGCTGCAGCGCTGGGTCGATTTCGACGAAGACGACGGCAACGTGCTGCGGACCGCCCTGCTGGTCGATTACATTCATGAAATCAACGGCCTCTCCAGCATCGGCCTCAAGGCGGGCTATACGGTCTCCGATGAGGCCGCCGGCAGCACCGACCGGGCCAGTTTCACGGCCGAGTATAAATATGCGCTGACGGAAGACTGGTCGCTGGACACGGGATACCGCTACCGCATGCGGGAAGAGCTTGCGGGCGCGCGGGCCCAGTCCCATGCCGTCTTTGTCTCGATCGGGCGGGAGTTCAGGGTGCGGCGCTGAGCGCCGCCGCTGTGACACCGCGCGCCCTGCCCGCCTTCCCGGGCCTCAAGGCAGCGGCCCGGCCGGCCATCCGCTTGCCAGGCCGCAAAACCGGAACATATTCAAGTTTCGGCGGCCGGATGCTCTTATAGCCCCTTGTGCTTTCAGGTCCCCGAAACATGGCCGGTGGAAAGCGAGGCAAGACCATGACAATGCCGAACCTGTTTTTTATCGGCGGGATGCGATGCGGGTCGACAACGATCTACCTTCTGCTGTCGCAGCACCCCGAAATCTTCATGGCAGAGATCAAGGAGCCGATGTTCTGGTATGCTGAGGCACTGCGGCAGAAAGGGGAGCCGGTTGAAGGCAGGGTGAATGGCCGCTTTCTGACGCGCCGCCCCTATGAGGAGCTCTTTGCCGGTGCCGGAGCGGTCAAATGGGCCGGGGAGGCATCGCATTACATCTACCATTCCGAGGTCCCCGGCCTGATCTCAAGCCATTCCCCTGATGCCCGCATCCTGATCGCCGTCCGGGATCCGGCGGAAAGGATGTTTTCCGAATATCTTTTCCGTGTGCGCAGCGGCTATTTCAGCGGCAGTTTTGAGGATTTCGTCACTCAGGATGCGCGGCTTGATCCCGGCCAGGGGTTTACCGAGGTGTCGGAACGGTCGCGCTTGGGCAAAGGGCTGCAGGCCCATCTGCTGCAAAGCTGGATAGATGTGTTCGGCATGGAGCGTCTCCACTTCATCAATTTCGACGACCTCAAATCCAGGCCTGCGGAAGTTGCGCAGCAGATCTACCGCTTCCTGGAGGTGGATCCGGACTTCAGCCCGGCGATTGTGCATACCCAGCGGGGCGGCGTGCCGCGCAGCGCGCTGCTGATGCGGCTGCTGAACCTGCCCAAGGCCCGGATCCGGCGTTTTGTTCCGCGGATCCTGCGCGAGAAGCTGCGGGCACAGATCTACAGCAAAGTGCTGGACAGCCCGAAAGTCGCCCCCGGCACCTGGCAGGCGCTGCGCCGCTACTACGCGGCCGATATCGCACAGCTGCAGGAGCTTACCGGGCAGGACCTGCGGCCCTGGAGCCTGCGGCCGGCCCCTGGCAATTGACATGCCCCGCTGCCGCCCCGCGGCTCAGGCCTGCAGGATGTCCTCGAGCCGGGCCGCCAGCCGGGCAACGCCGTAATGCTGTTCGGCACGTGCCCGCCCGGCCCGCCCGAAACGGGCCCTCAGATCCGCGTCACCAGCCAGGGTTTCAATGGCGCGCACCCAGTCTTCCTCGGACTGGCACAGGAACCCGGTCTCTGCATCAAGGACGGTCTCGGCATTGGCGCCCACCCCGCTGGCCGCAACCGGCAGGCCGCTGGCCATATACTCCAGGGCCTTGAACGCGCATTTATATTCGTTGAAAGGACCCTGCGAGAGCGGGTAGAGGCCGATGTCGAAGGGGGCGATTGCATCGGCCACGGCACCGGGGTCCGACCATGGGATCTGGTCGATGAAGTCGAGTGCCACGCCCTCGATGCCCGCAAAGGCCTGATACAGCTCCTGCACCCCGCAGGCGCCCACGATCCGGAAGGTGACGGGGCGCCGGGCGCCGATGCGCTGCAAGGGATTTCGCAGGATCCGGATCAAGTCATCGGCGTAATGCGCGCCGTTGCCGATCCAGCCGAGACAGATCCTGTCTGCCGGCGCATGGGTTTTGACGCGGTAGTTTTCCAGCAGCACGCCGGAGGGCACCAGGTGCACGGCGCTCTGGTGCGGCCGCGCAAGCCGGGCCAGAGCGCCGCTGCCCGCCAGCACGCCGCTGGACAGGGCCATCATCCTGTTTGCCCGCTGCATCGTGGCGCTGGCCCGGGTGCGGCTTGGCGCATCGTCGATGTCAAAGAACACCTTCTTGCCCAGCAGCCGCAGCACGCGGGCGGCCAGCAGGTCGTAGCGGCCGTATTTCTTCTGGAAGATAACCGCATCGGCCGTCCGGGCGGCCGCCAGCAGGGACAGATACTGCAAGCGGTGCTCCGTGTGCCGGATCCGGACCGAATGGCCCCGGGCTTTCAGCGCTTCGGCAACCCAGTAGCCCCTGACCCGTGAACTGGCCTTGTCCTCCCGCCCCAGAAGGACCCAGAGAATGTTCATGGCGGCCCCCGGCCGGGGGCCCCGCTTCGCTCCTGCCGCCCCGCTCCCATGCAGCACATCTGTTTCCCGCAGCCTGTCAGCCATTTGCCGCCCCCGGGGCCGGGAGCACGCTTTGATAGAGTGCGGCATAGCCTTGGCACATGGCCGGCAAGGAATAGCGCTGCACCGCATGGCGCCGGGCCGTCTGCCCGAGCCGGGCCCGCAAGGCGCCGTCCGCGATCAGGCGCGCCATGGCCCTGGACAGCCCTTCGGCGCTGCCATCTGCAACCAGCAGGCCGTTTTCCCCGTCCTCCACGATTTCGGCCGGCCCCATGGAGCCTGCGGCAATTGCCGGTTTGCCGCAGGCCATCGCCTCGGCAACGGCCAGGCCGAACGCTTCGTCCAGCGCCGCATGCACGAAGATGTCGGATGCAGCCACCCAAGCGGCCACATCGTCCTGCCTGCCCGGCAGGATGACCTTGCCGTCCAGGCCGCAGGCCGCCGCCAGCTGTTCCAGCCGGGGCCTTTCGCGGCCTTCGCCGAGAATGACCAGCCGGGCATTGCCGGGCCGGTCCGGGATGTCCGCAAAAGCCCTGATGATGCTGCTGTGGCGTTTGCGCGGAACCAGGGAGCCGACAGCGATCAGCACGATCCAGTCTTCCTCCCAGCCAAGCTGCTGCCGCAGCGCGGACCGGCGGCCGGCCGGGCACGGCGTGAACTTGTCAACGTCGATACCGTTCCAGACAATCGAAATGCGCTCGTCCGGAACCCCCCAGCGGGTCTGAATATAGCGTTTGGAGGTCCCGCTCACAGCGGCCCAGCGGTCAATCCACCAGGTCCTTCCGGTCAGGACGTTGCGCAGCCGGGCCAGGGGCTGCGGCCATTTCGGCCGGCCTCTGGCAAGGGTTCCGAAATGCTGGGTGCGCACAATCCGGAAGCCGGACAGCCGGGCCAGCATGCACAGCCAGGCGGATTTGCGGCTGTGGACATGCAGCAGCCGGAAGCCGTCCTGCTTGAGCCTTCGCAGGGCGCGCGCCAGCTCAACCGGCGACGCAGCCAATGTGACCGCCCCCTGGCTGATCAGCCCGGAAAACCGCGCATCCAGGTCGCTCCGGCCGGTGAAGATGCCGCGGCACTCAGCCCCTTCCGCGGTCATCAGATCATAGACGACCTGGGTCACGCCGACACCGGGGCGGGCATTGTCCACTATGTGGCAGACCTTCATCACCGCAGGCTGCCGGGTCCGCTAGCTGTAATAGCCCGCGTAGTGCTGTTTATAGATGAACTCATTATCCGCATATCTCCGGGCTTTGGATTGGGACACCATGCTCAGCACGCAGCCGGCGACCGGGCTGTTTACGGAGCGCAGCTCGCGCAGCCCTTCCCGGACGGCGTTCTTGGATGTGCGGTTCCAATGCACCAGATAGACAACGGAATCCGCCATCCTGGCCAGAAGCCGGGCATCCGCCGCCACCAGCACAGGCGGCGCATCAAGAATAACCAGTTTGTATTGTTCGCGCAGGGCGGCAATCATCCTGGTGAACTTGGGCGAGGACAGGATGTCTGCCGGGCTTTCATGGAAGGTCTCTTTTTTCCCGGCGGCCAGGATATGCAGCCCGGATTCCGGATGCACTGCCAGCGCTTCTTCCAGGCTGCAGTCATTGCGCAGGTAGCTGACCAGGCCGGTGCTTGCTGCCTTGGACGGGACCAGCCTGGGAAATTTCGAATAGATCCGGGCATTGGAGGAATCGCGCAGGTCGCAGCTGACCAGAATGGTGTCATGTTCCGTGTGCTGGCTGGCCAAAGCGGTCAGAAACGAGGTGACGCTTTTGCCTTCGCCGGGCACCGAGGACGTCAGCATGACAACCTGCGGCTGGTTGTCGGGATCGCTGTACAGAAGGCTTGTCCGCAGGTTGCGGATGCTTTCGGCCAGCAGGCACTTCGGGCGGGTCACGAATTCCCGCGCGCGTTTCTGCAGGCTTCTGCGCCTGCCGGTCAGCGGCAGCGACGTCAGAATGGGATAATGGGTGATTTCCGCCAGGTCGCGCGGGTCGCGGACCGAATTGTTCATCCGCTCCCGCAGCAGCAGGAACAGAGCGCAGATGAACAGAGCGCCGGCGCTGGACGCCAGCAGGACGCGGTTGCTGGCCTGCCGGTCCGGAAACGAAGGCGGTTCGGCCCGGGACAGGACGCGGGCATCGGCCGACTGCAGGTTGGCCTGTTCAGAAATTTCCTTCTGCCGCACCACGAAGGTTTGCAGCAATGTCTGGTTGGCGAGCACCTCGCGCTCCAGTCGGGAGATGAAAAGCTCGTCCGCGGTCCGCTCGATCGAGGTGATTTCCAGTTCCCGGACCATCCGCTCCAGCTGCTGTTCCCGCTGTTCCAGCGCCGCGACCTCGAACTCAAGCGCGGCGACGATATAGGCCGCCTCCTCGCGGATGCTCTGCTGGGCCTGCCCAAGCAAGGCCGCGCTGCGCACGCTGGACGGAGTCACGACACTGCCGCTGATGGCGCGCTCTTGCGCAATGGTTTCCCGGATTTCGATCTCCCGCCTGCGGAAGTCGGTGATCAATTCGGATTCCCGGAATTCCGTCACGCTCCAAAGATCCGTTCCTTCCGCCAGCGCGGCTGCGGCCCGTGCAAAGCGGGCGCGGGAGTCGGACAGGCGCAGCCGGATGGCCGCAAGCTCCTGATTGTGCGCCGCAAGCTGAACGTCGGTCATTTCCGCGCTCTGCGCGCGCCGCCGGGCCAGGTCCAGGCGCGTGTTCTCCAGGTCCCGCTCGGATTCCACGACGCTTTGCCTGAGCTCCTTGATGCGGTTTTTCACAAGGTCGATGGCCGCAAGCACGTCCTGGTTTTTCGACACTTTCTGAAAGTCGATATACTCCTCGCTGATCGTGTTGGCGATCAGAGCGGCCTTGTCCGGGTCCGAAGAGTAGTAGTACAGCTCGATCACCCCGGACCCGCTGATGACCTCGATCTCAAGGTTGTTGCGCAGGTGGCCGATGGCGTCCCGCGCGGCCGTTTCTTGCGCTTCCTCTTCTGTCCGGGCCGGCGCTGCGTCTGCGGCGGCACCCGCTGGCGCAGCCAAGCCCAGCCGCTCCAGCTGGCTGGAAACGGAGTCTGGCAGCGCATCCAGCAGCCAGGCTGCGGCTGTATCCCAGATCCTGCCGGTTTCCGCCGCCCCGCCGTTGTCCTGCCTGTCCGGCAGGATGGTGTCTTCGCCAAGCGCGCTGACAATATTGCCCAGCAGGGTGGTGGAGTTGAGGATTTCAACCTGGTTGCCGATACCGGCACCGGTGTCCGGCTTTACCAGCGCCTCTGAGACATCGACGATCTGCAGCCGTTCGGGCTCATAGAGGATGCTGGTCACCGCGCGGTAGACCGGCTCCTGCTGGCTGACATGCGCCAATCCGGCCAGAAATCCGGCGCCGGCAAAGGCCGCCAGAAGCAGCTTCCCGCGCCACAGGGCAAGCGCCATTTTGCGCGTGTCCAAAGTCTCGTCGCCCTCGCCGTCGTGCGGCAGGCTGTAGACTTCGTAGTCTGGCAAGGATTCCTTGGGCCGGGCATGATCCCCAAACTCTGACCGTCTTGCGTACATACACCAAAACCCCTTAACCCAAATCACACTTGGCCGCTCAGCGCGCTCGCTCCCGTGCATCCCTGAGAGCGCCATAAATGCCATCAATCCATAATTATGTGGCAAAGTCGACGGATTCCAAGTCCGGGCAAACCGGGCTGCTGCTGCCGGGTTGCCCGGACCTGTCCCGCCCAATCCTTTCTCCGGCATCGGCCCCCTGCTGCCCGTGCCGGAAATGCCCCTGGAATTGCGCACTCGCGGCGGACCGGTTCCGCTGGCCAAGACCCGCTCCGAGAGGCGCCCGTAATGGCCACCGCCCCCCTTGACCGGTGCGGAAGCCTCTGCCGTAGTCAATCCAGTTCTGGAGGAAATTATGAGTATGATTGATCTTGATGGCTGGCGCGGGCGTTTTCGCGGCACGTACAGGGATTTGCGCCTGCGTTGGGATTTGGCCAAGGCCAGGAGGCGCGGTCCGCCGGACACCATTTGGCAGGCCCCGCTGATCTTCATTCACATCCCAAAGTCGGCCGGCTCCAGCATTTTGAGCCTTGGAGTCGCGCGCACACGGGGCCATCAGACATATGCATTCTATGAAAAATGGGCTCAGGGCCGGGAGATCCCGCCGACCTTCGCCGTTACACGGGACCCGTATGCGCGCTATCTGTCCGCCTACCGCTACCTCAGGAACGGTGGCGGCAACGGGGTTGACCGCGCGTGGGCAAATCGGAACCTGCATGGCGATCACAACACCTTTGCAACCGAGCACCTGCACCGGCCGGAGGTCCGGAACTGGATGCACTTCCGGCCGCAAACAGAGTTCCTGAACGGTGTTCATGGTGCGGTTACGCATATCCTCCGGCTGGAGACCCTGAAGGATGAATGGGAACCCTTCGCCCGGCAATACGGCCTGCCCGAGACCCTGCCCCGCAAGAACACCACAAGCGGCCGGGAAGAGCTCAGCCCGGACGCCCGGCAGGCGATACGCCGCGTCTATGCCGATGACTTTGATCAGATCGGCTACTAAAACATCCGGCCCTGATACGGCGGACAGCATCGCGATGGCTGCGCCGGTTCCGGAAGGGCGCCGCTGGCTTGCTGTAAAGAGTCCGGGAACAAGAGCTCCGGACGTGCTGCGGACACGCCGGAAACCTGGCGGCTCAGGGCTGATGCCTGGCGCCTCTGAGTGCTGCTGCCTTGGGAAAGGCAAGTATTGTCTCCGATTGCGGTCAGATTGTCGATGCGCTGGCCTGCCTTTTTCGGCAGCTTTCTGCCTTTGCGCGGTTCATTGCGGACGGCAAACGCGGAATTGGCCAAAAAAAGCCGGCTTTTTGACATCAAGCTGCTCCCGGCTTCCTGTTAACCCTTTTGCGCGATAGGCCGCGGCAAATTCAGCAGCACGCCGGCGTTCCGGCGGCGAGGGACAGAACTATCTGCAGCGCCCGGGATATTCCCGATGCTTCAGGCCCGTTTCCAGGGCCCGCCCCCCGGTGTGTGCTGTTTCGGAATGTATGAGGGTCGGCCGCACCACTCGGCGGCTGATTGCAGTTAAAAGGAAGTCACATGACCGTTTGGCATTCGTCTGACCTCGGCTGGTCCGCAGGTCAGGATGTCTCCAGCGCGTTTGCGTCGCTGCTGTCGAGCAAGAAATTCAAGGCTGGCGACACGCTGGTTCTTGAGGACACCTA
>NZ_JBQKUH010000069.1:0-19286 GCF_054968485.1 Leisingera sp. G5_S3_59_S7 | reverse complement strand
TGACCGCATGACGGGCGCGGAGCAGGCCGCATTCAGCCGGGTGCAAATAAGTTGGCAATGCCTTTTTGCTATGTCGACGGGCATCCGAGCCGCTCGGCATCCTTTGCGGCGACGGTTTTGCTTTCCATAAACCGGAACGACACCGGTTTGAAGCCCCGGAAAGGGGCGGCCCCCAAGATCGCGGGAGCCGCACGCAGCACGGGTCAGAAAATGAAATCGTTGCCCGACAGGTCAGCTATGCCGATCCCGTCCAGCGTGATCGTGTTGCCGTTGTTGTCGCTGATCACAGCATCGCCATCGCCGTTTTCGGACAGGTGGTTGTTCTTCAGATCGCGGAAGGACTTGATGCTGCTGACACCGTCCAGATCAATCTTTTCCTTGCGGCCCTTCGTCTGGAAATCGGACACGGTATCGTCGCCGAAGGCGCCCTTGAAAATGAACCGGTCGGCGCCGCCATCTCCAAACAGTTCGTCGTTGCCGCTGTCGCCGTTGATTTTATCACGGCCGGCGCCGCCCAGGATAAGGTCGTCGCCGCCTTTGCCGGACAGGGTGTCATTGCCGCCTTCGCCCATCAGGCGGTTGCCGCCGCCATTGCCTGTGAGCTTATCCCCGCTGTCGGAACCGCGCGCGCGTTCGATGCTTCTCAGCGTGTCTCGGTCGCCGAAACCGTCGATGGCAAAGCCTTTGCTCAGGTTCACGGTAACCCCATCCTCGCCGCCATAGCGTTCGTCGCGGTCATAGCGGACCTCGTCCTTGCCCTTGCCGCCCTTGATGGTGTCGTTGCCTTCCAGCCCGCGGAAGTAGTTGGCTTTTCCGTTGCCGGTCAGCTTATCGTCATGGGCCGAGCCGCGCAGCATCTCGATGCTTTTCAGCGTGTCGGTCCTGCCCCAGCCGTCCGTCGCGGTGCCCTTGCCCAGATGCGCAATGACACCGCTGGGGTCCCAGGTGAACGCGACCTGGTCAAAGCCGCCGCTGCCGCCGTTGTAAGTGTCGCGCCCGTCGGAGCTGACGAAATAGTCGTCGCCGGCACCGCCGTTATAGGTGTCACGGCCCGGTGTGCCGTAGAATTCGTCGTCTTCGGTGGACCCGGTGGTGGCCAGCGACGACCACGCGATGACCTGGCCCGGCGCCAGTGCCCCGGTGGGGTCGGCGATGCCGGAGATGGTGTCGTCGAAGGCATTCCAATCCGCCGGTGAGCTCACTTGCGGCAGCGCGGCCCCGTCAATCACAAGATAAAATTCTGTGTCGGTGTTCTCGCCGGTTTCCAGGCTGACACCCAGGATCACACTTGTGCCGCCGGACCAGGTAACCCGCGTCATCAGCGTCTCGTCGGACAGGGCGTCGAAACCAAGGTTGTCCAGGTTGACGCCGCCGGCAATCGCCTGAAGGACATCGTCATTCATGTCGATATAGGCAACGCCGTCGTCGTCACGACCGATAATGGAATAGGTGAAGGTCGAGCTGGCATCCGGAACCGTCACCTGCACTTCGATGTTGCTGACCGACGATGGTTCGCCGTCCACAAAATCGACCCGCGCGCCACTGAACGTAAAAGTTGTCATAACATTGCCCCTTACCGGTATAAGCCAGCGGCCGCCGCTGGCGGAAATCAATAGCCCGACACTTGAAGGGGACTGCTGATTCCCAGCAAGGGGCAAGGTGGAAATTCTTACCGGATGGTTAACAAGTGTTGCTATTCAGTAACCGATGGGGTGGACGCCTATCACGGCATCGCAATGTGCCAATGTAGCGGTGCCGACCGTCCAAGGTCTGCCGCTATTCCATTCGCCGGAAGTGGAATAACGGTGGCCGCGAGTTGGAGCTTTAGCCAAACAGATTAAGTATGCAGCTCGGAGCACCAAATAGAAGAGACCAAGCGCCAACTGGTGAGGCGACAAACACCGCCGTCCTAGGGAAGAGACCTATGACGAGCATAAGGAAGCTGCCGATCTGGGTAACTACTCAAAGCCAGCACACGCCTCCAACATCAATCAAAATCCAGAAGATCACGCCGAGCGTCCGCTCTCAAGAGTATGGCCCAAATGCTTCGCACGCGCAGCGGAACTGGCACTGTGCCAGGTACGAACGTCGCGTTTGCGCTGAACAGCCTAGCGCGCTCGCAGCATCCAGAGAGGGCAGAGATGGCAGCAATGGGCTGAGGGTGTGTGGAAACTCGTTTGGTTTCTCGACGATGAGGATGTTTCAGTCGATTTTGTGGAGGCAGCCGGATTTTGGGTCACTTTAGCGCCTTATGCGCCGGAGAGGGCTGAATCCGCGCTCTTGTGGCGTTTTTTGCGGTACGATTTGAGCTGAGCGCCGCCCATCAGGCCGGAATGGCAGTCAAAAGCCCACGTACCCCGATCAGGGCTATCATCCGCTTGATGTTATAGGCGAGGACATGGAAGGCCATCTCGGTGCGGACGTTCTTGAGCGTTCGCATCCGGAAGTGCGTCGCTCCCATCCAGCTCTTGATTGTGCCGAACGGGTGCTCGACGGTTGAGCGGCGGAGGCCCATCAAGGCCGGGTCGCGGCTCAAACGGCCACGCATCTCGTCGACCAGATGCTCGTGTTCCCATCGGGTGATACGACGTTCCCTGCCGGTCGTGCAGCGCGCCTTGACAGGGCAGGCCTGACAGACGTTGGTCCAGTATCGCCGTACCACCAGGCCGCCTTCTTCGGTCGTGTAGCGGTATGTCAGCGCCTCACCTGCCGGGCATCGGTAGATATCCGCATCCGCGTCATAGGCAAAGTCGGCCTTCACATACATGCCCTTCTTGCGGTTGCCCGAAGTCTCGGGCCGGGGGAGGGTTGTGGTGATGCCATCCTCGTGACAGGCCAGAATTTCCCGGCCGCTGAAATAGCCCTTGTCAGCGACCGCGCTCATTTCGTCGCGTTCGAGAGCGGCCTTCGCCGCCTTGGCCATCGGTGACAGCTGTTCACGGTCATGCCCGGCATTGATCACGTCATGCGCGACAATCAGATGGGTCTCGGTATCCACTGCGGATTGGGAGTTGTAGCCTACAAAACCGCTGCCTTTGGCGCTGGTGGCCATGGAGCGGGCATCCGGATCAGTCAGGGAGATCTGCCTGTCTGGGCTCTCCCTGAGCGCCTCGCCCATGTCCACCAGGCGCTCGATCTCCTGCCGGATGCGCTCGCAACGTTGCGCCAGGTTGGCGATCTTCCCGGCCCGGGCCTCGCCCTCTTCCTGACGGTCGATCCGGACCATTTCTTCAAGGTAGCGCTCGATGCTCGCGACCAGATGGGCGGTGCGGCTGGCGATCTTGCCTTTGGTGAAGTTCTTGTCGCGATTATTCACCGCCTTGAACTTGGAGCCATCGATGGCAACACAATCCCCCTTCAGCACCCCGATCCGGCGACAGAGTTCGACGAACTGCGCACAGGTCCGCCGGATCGCCGGGCCGTTGTCGCGCCGAAAGTCGGCGATCGTCTTGTGGTCCGGGACAAGCCGACCCGTCAGCCACATCACCTCGACATTGCGCCCAGCCTCCCGCTCCAGGGCACGGCTCGAAGGGACGCGGTTCAGATAGCCATAGATGAACAGCTTCAGCAGGACCGATGGGTGATAGCCGGGCCGTCCTGTCTGCGCCGGCGCCGTCCGCAGGAAACCGATCTCCCCAAGATCAATCTCGTCCACGAAGAGGTCAATCACGCGGACCGGATTATCCTCGTTTATCCAGTCTTCCAGCCGGGCCGGAAAAAGTGTCACCTGACTGCGGTCCGCACCCTCGATATATCCCGACATGCCTGCCTCCGGTCTTTGCCGAAAAGCATACAGCATCCGGAGTTTTGACACAGCCTCGGCTGTGACCGACGTGCTGCACAAGCGAGAGGCCGCGCCTAGGGCAATGACGGCAGAGGGCTCATACCGTAGGTTCGCCGCGCTGTGGACCAACAGCTGCCATTCAGAAAGATGTTTAGAGTGTCATTTCACCCGCCTAGCAATAGACCCCTTTCCGGTGAAACCATTTCAAGGCTGCCTGAAGCTACGGCCGCTTAGAGCAGGTCGGCGAACCGGGCCAATGAGGGAAGGCAGGAAACCTAAAGTAAATGCAATCCAGCCGACGCACCAAAGCATACCCGCAGCAGCAATCAACCCGTCCGCAAATGTCGGCGAGAGCGGAACAGCCAGCCGGATCCAGACTGTGAGCCAGATCAGAATAGCTCCGGTGGTAAACCCCTTGCCTGCGCGCATGATACCGTCGCTGGAATGGGCGCTGGCCCGCCCGGTGATGGCCACGATCAGACCTGACATGGCGCCAATGGTGATGGAATGAAGGGCAGCGGACGAAGGGTAATCAAAAAGGCCCAGGCCGGTGGCGCCCGCGGCCATTGCGCCAAAGGGCAGCCAGAGCCAGGCCAGGTGCAGCGCTGCCAGCAGCGGGTTGCAGAGGGCAACCGCCGTTCTCCATCCCAGCGAGGACCAGAACATGGCTATGGCAGCTGCAATCAATACGGCATTTGCTGCTTCGGCAGCGCCGGCCAGCTGCAATGCAAGTACGAGCGCCAGCAGCCCCTGTGAAACAGCCCTGATCAGCGGGCGTTCCCTGACACGCACTGTTGTGCGGCCTGACAGCGCCAGCCAATTGCAGGTGAACGCAGGTATCGCCCGCGAAGCTACGCTGAACAGGAGCAGGACGAGGCCGGTCAGGACAGATTGCGCAAGGTCCAGGCTGCTCCAGACATTTCCGGCGGCGGCATTTGACAGGTAAGCAGCCTCGCTCAGTCCCAAGGCCAGAACGGCGCAGGCAAAGCCAAGTTTGCAAAATGCCCGGGCTGCGGTCAGTTCGTGCAGAAGATACCCGGCAAGGCCAAGAAAAAATGCGGCGTTCACGAATAGAATGGCGTCAAGCGGCGCTGCCGCGGATATTGCTGTCGCGGCGCGGGCCAGCAGCCAGAGCGAAACCAAAACCTTCAGGCCGGGGCCGCGCAAAGGCGGTCGCCCAGTCCAGCCTGGCAGCGCCGTCAGCAGGTAGCCGGCAATGGCAGCGGAGGCAAAACCAAAGAGAAGCTCATGAACATGCCACAAAACCGCTGGCTGCAATCCCGGCTCCGGCAATCCCAGCTGCACGCCCAGTGGCCACCAAACGACAGAAAGGAGGGCACACAGAAACCCAAAAAGGAACAGCGGACGGTATGGAGCGTCCCAAAAGACGCTGTAGTCCCCGCGCTTGATCATGGTGACATTGGAGCACCAGTCCAGAACACGCCACTAGGACCGGTTAGGAACCCGTCGCTCAGGCGCGTATGCGGAGATGCTTCCTGCAATTCCGCGGCAATGGCGCCAGTTGGCACTGTGCCATTCAACCGGTCGCGGTAGACTTGGCACAGCCGGATGAAGCCCTGGGACTGCGGCGACAGGCGCAGGGCAGACACCCCGGCTTCGGTCAGTGCCTCAATCTGGTAGTCGGCGCAGGCATAGCTGTGCGACAGGGTCTGCACCCCGTTCATCGCCATGAAGGGCTGATCTTCCAGCGTCCGCACCTCCAGCCCGTCCGGGTCATTCTCGCAAGCAAATTGGCAGTTGTCCTTGGCCCGCTTGTGCAGCCGGGCATGATAGCAGCGCCCCGAGATCGCCAGCGGCAGCCGCCCGTGGCCCCAAACCTCAATGGCAACGCCCAGCTCCTTGCTTGCGCGGGTGAGTGTCTTGACCGACGCAAGCGGCAGCTCCGGCGGCAGGCAGACACGCGTGGCCCCCAGCGATGCCAGCCAGGCCAAAGTGCCCTCGTTGTAGACATTGACCAGCGGCCCCACATGAAAGCCCATGCCCTTGGGCAAATGCGCCAGCGCCGTCAGGTCGTTGATTTCAACCGTCACTCCCATTGCGGCAAGGTCCGCCGTCAGATTGCGCTCGCGCTTGAGGGTGACAAGGGCGAGGCTGGTCAGCACCACCTCCTTGCCCGCTTCCGCCAGCAGAGCAAGCGCCTCGGGGATGCGGTCCTGGTAGAAGGGCAGGCGTTTGGAGCAAACCAGCTCGCCCAGAACGACGCGGTCAACAGGAGCCTCGGCCAAAGCGACATAAAACGCGCTCCAGTTTTCGGCCGGCCAGAAGAATTGGTTCGGCCCGACGGTCAGTTCCATTCTGTTATCTCCAGGTTTTCTTGTAGGCGCCTGTGGTCATCGCCTGACCTTCCGACAGCCGCGCCAGCATGCCGTGCGGCAGCGGCTTGCCTGCCTCCAGCGCATCAACCGAAGCGCGGAAGTTGCGCACGACCTGCGCCACGTAGGACTTCGAGCGCTGACGCCCTTCGATTTTCAGCGCGGTGACACCGGCCTTTCGCAGCTGCGGGATAAGCTGCTCGGCATTGAGGCTGACAGGATCTTCGAACAGGTGGCCGGTCTGGCTGCCGGCGGAGAAGCAGCCTTTGCACAGGGTCGGGTAGGGCGCGGGTTCGTCCTTGGCCACGCGATGGATGGTAAATCCGCCGAGCTTTGCATCCAGGGCGCCATCGTCGTCGCGGTACTCCACATGGCTGGCGGGGGAGCAGACGCCGTTCATGTTGGGCGACAGCCCGGTTGCATAAGACGAGAGCGAACAGCGCCCCTCGGCCATCACACACAGCCCGCCAAAGACAAAGACTTCGGTTTCCACTTCCGTTTCTGCATTGATGGCCGCGATTTCCGGCACCGACAAAACCCGCGGCAGCACCACCCGTTTCACGCCGAAAGTGCTGGCGTAGAAATTAATAATGTCGGCATTGGCGGCCGCAGCCTGGACCGAAAGGTGCAGGCGCAGGCCGGGGTTGATGCGCGCCGCGTAATCCAGCAAGCCGGGGTCCGCCAGTATCACAGCATCCGCGCCTGATAGTGCAGCGTCGTCAATGGCGCGGTGCCAGAGCGACTGGCCGCCTGCGCGGGGAAAGGTGTTGATCGCCACCAGCACCTTGGCGCCGTGGCCATGGGCAAAAGCCACGCCTTCGCGCATCTCCGCGCGGTCAAAGTTGAGGCCCGGGAAATTGCGGGCGTTGGTTTCGTCGTTAAAGCCGCAATAGACAGTATGCGCCCCGGCCTTGACGGCGGCACGCAGGGCCGCGGGAGTTCCTGCGGGGCAAACGATTTCCATTACCATGCCGCTTCATCCTCCGGCCGGGCGAGGGAAACTCCGGTGCGCTGCTCGGCAAAGGCAACGGCCCGCAACAGAAAGCGGGCAAACGGCCCGGACATCGCGGCGATTTCCTGCGACAGGTCCAGTTCTGCATCGTCCACCGCGTTGCGTAGCGCCAGCGCCGCGGCAGTATCGCCTTCGATCACCAGGTCCCGGGAGAAGAACAGTGCATCTCCGTCATAGGCCCCATGCACCAGCCCTATAAGCGCAGCAAGCGGGCCGGAAATCCGGGCATCGCCGTCGCAATTTCCGCGCACTGCGCGGACTTTCGGCTGGCCGCCATTGGCTTCAAGGCAAAGAACAATGGGCAGATCGGCAGGATCCAGGACAAACCGCTTACGGCCGTGCTCGCCCAGGCGACGGAACAGGCCCGGGTGACGCTTGGCAATCCGCCGGGAACAGGCCGTGAGAGAAAGCGATACGGGAACAAGGGGCACGACACGCAGCAGCCGCGCAAGGGCCGCCGGGCAAATTGGAATCTGTGGCTGGGCGTGTGGCAAAAATTAATCCTTTCCCGCCGGTGGCTTCATCTGCAGCGGGTGTATGGCCCCGCACGCGGCCGGAGTTTGACGGCGGACAAATTCGCGGCCCGAAACTTTGCTAGGGATCGGCGGAAATCAGCACTGGAGCGGTCCCATTCGTACTCTTCCGCCATATCCCAGCCTCCGCCATTTCCTGGATTGGTGTGCGTCTAAAGGGCAGTTGCAGAGGATTTCCGATCCGGTTTCCGTGCGCCATCAGATGACGGCGGTGCACCGCACCGTGCTGGAGGCTGGAGGCCCGGTGCTGCAATTCGACCGCCCGGGTCTGGAAAGCGGCCAGGTTTCGGGCATCCCGGTCGTGGTGAACCTGTTCGGGACCGCTGAACGCGTGGCGGCCGGGCTTGGAGTCGCACAGGACGGCCTGGATGATCTGGGAAGCTTTCTTGCGGCGCTCGGATCACCGGCGCCGCCGGATAGCCTGCGCGATGCCTTGTCCCGCTGGCCCATGCTAAAGGCAGCGCTGTCCACCCGTCCGAAGCGGGTGAAATCCGCGCCGGTTCTGGCCGTCACCCGCGAGGGGCCGGATGCCAGCCTGGAGACACTGCCGGTGCAGACCCACTGGCCCGGGGACGCCGGGCCGCTGATCACCTGGCCTGTGGTGCTCACCCGGCCGCATGGCAGCGCGCCGGAAGCAGTCAACTGCTACAATGCGGGGGTCTACCGGACCCAGGTTCTGGATCGCTCGCGGCTGATCATGCGCTGGCTCCCGCACCGCGGCGGCGCTGCACATCACCGCAGCTGGGCGGGAAATGGCGAACCAATGCCGGTTGCCGTGGTTCTGGGGGCAGACCCGGCCACACTGCTGTCCGCGGCGCTGCCCTTGCCGGAAACCGTGTCGGAGCTGACCTTTGCCGGTGCCCTCAGCGGCGTGCGCCCGCGCCTGGTACCCTGCAAGACCATCCCGCTGATGGTGCCCGCCGACGCCGAAATCGTGGTGGAGGGATGGGTGTCAGCCGCGGAAACCGTGCCCGAAGGCCCCTTCGGCGATCACACGGGCTATTACAACCCGGCCGAGCCCTTTCCCGTTATGCGAGTCAGTGCGGTGACCCATAGAGAGAACCCTCTATACCTGTCGACCTATACCGGGCGGCCGCCGGATGAGCCTGCCATCATCGGCGAGGTCTTCAACCGGCTGGCCCTGCCAACGGTCCGGGTGCAGATCCCGGAGATCCGCGACCTGTGGCTGCCTCCTGCTGCCTGTTCCTACCGCATCGCCATTGTCAGTATCGACAAACGCTACCCCGGACAGGCCCGCCGGGTGATGATGGCGCTGTGGGGGATGCTGCCGCAGTTCAGCTATACCAAGATGATGATCACCGTGGACGCCGATGTTGACCCGCGGAACTGGGATGACATCGCTTGGGTGCTGGCCACACGCATGGACCCGAGCCGCGATGTCATGATATTGGAGAATACCCCGATGGATTACTTGGACTTCGCCTCGCCCCAGCCGGGGCTGGCAGGCAAGATCGGCATCGACGCCACAACGAAGATCGGCAGCGAGACTGCCCGCGACTGGGGGCAGGTCATGCAAGCGGATGCAAAAGATCAAGCTTTTGCAGAGGATATAGTGTCCCGGCTGATGCCGGAGCTGATGACATGAGCAAGCATCGGGTTGTGCTGGGGGTCTCGGGTGCCTCCGGGGCCGCGCTAAGCCTGGCGGCCGCACGGCATCTGCTGCAGCTGGGGGCCGAAATTGATCTGGTCACCAGCGCCGCAGCGGAGCGGACCTTGGTCCATGAATGCGGACCGGAAGCCGTGGAAACCCTGAGAAGCATTGCTGCACGCTGCCATCCTGTGCACGATATCGGTGCCGCCATCGCCTCTGGCTCGGTGCCGGTGTCGGGGATGATAGTAGCACCGTGTTCCATGCGCTCCTTGGCTGCCATCGCGCATGGGTTTGACGACAACCTTCTGACCCGGGCAGCGGGTGTGCAGCTGAAAGAGCGCAGGCGCCTAGTCCTTCTGACAAGGGAAACACCGCTGACTTTGGCGCATCTTCGAAACATGGCAGCAGTGACCGAAATGGGTGCCATCGTGATGCCGCCAGTTCCTGCATTCTATCTTGCGCACACAACGTTGACGGATATTGCCAACCAGGTTGCCGCCCGTGCGGTTGACCTGTTGACTGTATCCCCTCCTCGAGCGCAACCTTGGTCACCCGGGCCTGAAGGCTAGCTAGCTACCGCTAACTTTGGTCTGCTTGCCTCCGGTTGAATGCTGCTGTGGCACCAAACCCAACCATGCTGCAACGTCCCGTGCTGTTCTAAAGCGCGCCGGGTCATCGCGCACGCAAAAGCTTGAGTAACCGGATTGAAGGATGCCACGGGCCAACCCGAAAACACAAGAAGCTGATGGGGCAGTTTAAATCTCCCACGCAGGCCTAGAGGTTTCTGGCAGCCCTCGACCAGATGAACACCGTCTTTCGTCCCCGCCGCTATCAACTTTCCGCCGTCTCGTACCGTCATGCAGAGCAGATGCTTTGGACCTCTTGAACAGCTATGCTGCCGAAATGACCGCCTGAAAGGCCGAGGCCTGACCCTTCTCAATCACGCCCAAACGACTTGGCAATCCCGATTAAAGAGTACACCCATGAACAAAAACGAAATCCAGCTTCTAAATAGTTTGGCGAACACATTGCTTGGTATGACAACTGACCCGCGCATTCCTTCGGATGCGAAGCGTATACTTAAAGAGCAAGCTGTTCGCGTCTACCAAATAACTGAAAACCAGTTGAAAGAATGACAGTATCTCCGAAAACCTCGGGCTGACCGGCTTGTCATGTGGTGCCGTGTTGTGTGGATCGGTTTGCCGGCGTAGCTGGTCGTTTGATTTGACAGCGGGATGCCGGGGTGCCTTTCAAGTTCCACACGTCGCGGCGGGATAAATTTGCGAAGGCAAAGTGCCGGGTAACAAACTGGGCCGAATACAACGAGGCCCTGCGACTGCGTGGTAACGTAACGGTCTGGTTCAGCGAGGAAGCAGTGTGTGGATGGTGCGCAGCGCGTTCTGGAAAGCGGAGCGGTCAGCGGCAATATTCTGATGTGGCGATTGAGACCTGCCTTGCCCTGCGCCTTGTGTTCGGTCTGCCGCTTCGGCAAACCCAGAGGTTCGCGCCGATCAAGCGGCCAGCCACGGGCCCGATGTCTCTCACTGTCGATAGTTGAAGTAGTCCCAGGAAACCGGACAGTTGGCTAAGGTGTATCCCAAACCTTTGAAGGGATACGAAAATGGCGATGCACCGAAACTTTATAGATCAGTTTAGGGCCAAGGTTGCGCTCGAGGCGCTGCGTGGTGACAAGATCGTTCAGGAGATCGCGGCGAAGCATCAACTGCATCCGAACCAGGTCAGTACCTGGAACCGGCAGGCCATTGCTGGGATGGCGGACGTGTTCTCCGATGGCAAGCAAAGCGTTCCGACGAAGGCAGAGGTCAAAGAACTGCAAACCAAAATCGGGAGGTTGGCAGTCGAGAATGATGCCCTCCAATCCTCCCGCCAAGCCCAGACATCAGCACCGCGCTGACACCTGAATTTTACAGGCGGTTTGAATGGCCGTTGTCCGGTTGCGTGTTCTTTGGGAAGCGCCGCAGATGGGTTGGGCAGGTTCGAGCCCATACCGGAAATGCTGAAAATTTGCTGCGTACGCACGCTGCGCACCGGTACGCAGCATCGCCGAATTTCTCCCGCTGCACCGCCGAAGGAAATGCGGTTGTACCGGCAGCCTATGACCTGAGCCCCTGGATCTCTTCCCGTTTTGTGTAGAGCCCGCCCAACCAATGGACGGACAAAAAAAGACGAGATTCACCGACGAGCAGATCATTCAGATGATTAAGGAGCAGGGGGAGGTCTTTGAAAAGTGGACGGAGCGGCCAACTCAGGGTTCGCCATCGTAGTCAAACGCTGCAGTACAGATTCACTAGCCCGGTCATTAGCACGGCGCGGAAACTAATATGATGATCGATTTTCACCTGAGGTGATGTTCAATAATTCATTTCTGATGAGTAGGTAAGTTTCTAGGAAATAATCCCACCGTCGCTGTCGTCTCCAGTCATTGAAAACAGAGCCTGGTAGTCCTTGATCAAAACGTATTGGGACCGCAGAATTTCCAGCACACCCTCTTCCTGAAGTTGATGAAGCTGACGGCTGATTGTGGCGGCGGAGAGACCCAGAAAGTTGGCAATTTGGTGGCGTTTGAGCAGCAGGTCCAGCTCTGGAAAGTTGAGATTTTGAAGGCGGTCTGCCATTTGGCGCCGGCGTCGTGTTAGCAGAACCAGATAGCTTGCAACTCTCTCGCGAGCAGTTTTTCTCCCAAGCAAGACCATCCACTTACGAGCGCGCTCGAGTTCTTCAAACTTTCTTTCGAGAAGGTGCCTTGCCAACTCGGGTTCCTGATCGGAAAAGTGCTCAAAATCTTTGACACACAGACAGCAGAGTTCGACTGGGCCCACTGCAACGACCGTATGAGATGCCTGTCTGCGACCTGGGCTTCCCAAAACGTCCGATGGAAAGAGCAACCCTACTATCTGAGACCTGCCATCTTGAAGGCTGCTTTTGATGCAAGCGTGACCCTGAACAATAGTTGCAACGAAAGGCATTTCACGGCCTTTCAAAATCACCGTTTCTCCGTCGCTGAAGCGGCGGTGCCTCTTATCACTTGGCCAGTGACAACCTTGGGGTTGGATATTTACATGCTGAGGCATCGCACAATGTTTGGCAATCTGATTAACAAAATAAGGCAGGTCCGAAACTAGCGGCACCGTCAAAGGAACATCTTTTCCGTATCTAAACAGCTACTAGTTGAGTTGACACTAAGATAGTGTCGCGCGCAATTTCAACCCTTTCCTGACACCCTGCCAACATCCTTTCGATGCTGCCTTTCGCTGTATGAAAGGCTCCTCCACCAGATGGTTAGACCCCTTTAGGGTTCAGGATAAATGTCGACTTCCAAAGCCGAGCCATACCATATTGGCTGTTGCAATCTCTTCCTGCACTCCATGAAATGGAGCCCTCGTGTCGTCACTCGGGCTTGTTCATGCCAATCATGGTTCAGGTAGCCCACCGCCGCCAAGCTGCGGCTGGTGTCCTCCATTCAGCAAGCTTCTGCCAGGCGGGCGCGGATGCGGTCGGCCGTAAGGGCAAGCGCCGCACCGCCGGGGCTCGGGGGCAAAGAAAATTCATCGAAGCCGTCATCGAGATACCGCGCCGAGGTTACATCATGGCGGTGAAACATAGGCACAACATGGGCATGGGCGTGCGGCACGTGGATGCCGGTGTAGAAGAACGAAACGCGCTCAGCGCCCCATTCGCGTTTCATCGCGCGTGCCAACCGCTGACCCGCAGACATGATCCGTAATGCGGTGGGTTCGGGCAGGTCCTCGAACCAGGGATGGTGCTGCTTGGGAATGATCAGGGCGTGGCCTTCGCGGATCGGGTGAAGATCGAGAAACGCAAGCACGAGGTCATCCTCGATGAGCTTGTGTGCGGGCACTTCCGCACGGGCAATCTGGCAAAAGATGCAGGTATCGGTCATTCAAGTCCCCATTCAGCAGCGTCATGCCCGGGCCACGCTACAGCGTCTGGCGCCCGCCGCAAGACAATGCTGAAACGGCTAGGAATTGGCTGACGCTGTACCGTATGTCCGAGGTCGGCCGTGATCCCGCAGCATCACCCATGGGTGCAGCCGCCTGCGGACCGGCAGCTTTCAAATGGCGACCCTGATGCTTCGCCCTCTGAGCAGCTCTGCGATCGCTTCGGGTTCAGACGGTTGCTTCGGGCTGCCTGCCTTCTTCACACCAAGCCTAGCGACCGTATGGGCTTTTGTAGGGGCATGATGCAAGTGCTGCATCTCGGCAAGGCGCCGGCGCCAGGCAGGCCGCCGCTCGCGACCAGCAGGGACGGCCGGCGACCACTGCAGCGGCATCTCAGTTGAATGACAGGTTGAACCTTTAACAAACTGATGAAATTTTGCGCATATCTCATTCGGAGGCGCGCATTTGCTCAATCTGAAATCACTTGGCCCCGCTGTTGCCCGCGTCTCAGGCGTTGAAGCCATACGTGCCGGGTTTGGTGCCCTCATCGGTTTGGGGTTAACCGGGTTTTTTCTTTTGTCTCCTCAAATCGACCCAGAATTGGGCCTCTATCTCGTGGCTCCATTCGGGGCGTCCTCCGTCCTCCTTTTCGCGGTACCAAACAGCCCTCTGGCGCAACCTTGGTCGGCGATTATCGGCAATACCGTTGCTGCCTTAGTGGGCGTGGCCGTCTGCCTTCTGGTGGCGGATCAGACGCTTCGGATCGCCCTGGCGGTGGGCCTTGCGATCACCGCAACCATCCTGTGCCGCGCCGTTCATCCTCCGGCAGGAGCGGTCGCGATGACTGCAGCCATGTCCCCGGACGCCATCGCACAACTGGGTTTCTGGTTCGCGCTTGCACCCATAGCTGTCGGAACGGCAACTCTAGTAGTGCTTGCAACCCTCTATGCAAGGCTCACCGGGCGGCACTACCCGTTCCGGCAATTCGATGATCCTAGTAAGCATGCAACAGGAGACCGCAACCCGACAGAACGGCTCGGACTCTCCGAGCAAGAGCTGACTGGTATCCTTGAACGTTACAGCCAGTCCTTCAATCTCGGCGCCGAGGATCTCGCGCGGCTGATCGGCGCAGCAGAACTTCAGGCCGCAGCTCAGTCTTCTGGCCCCCTGACTGCACAGGATATCATGTCCCGTAGCCTCATCACCGTCGGCTTGAAAACCTCCCTCGGCGAGATCGCGGACTTGTTTCAACAGCATCGGTTTACATCATTGCCTGTCGTGGGGGCCGATGAGGCGTTCAAAGGGGTCATTTTCCAGATGCATCTCATCAACCAGGCTCGGTCCGACGCGCTGCGCCTGAAGCGAGGCTATTGGGCTGCGCTGCGGCGCCTTCTGGACCGTGAATGGCAAAAGCAGATGACTGCGGGGGACATAATGAGCGCAGCTGTACCCCGCGCTACCACCAACACTCCGATTGGTGTGCTGCTCCCAATGATGGCGGACGGGGACACCGATGCTGTCCCCGTGCTCGAATATGGAAAAATCGTCGGCATTGTCACTCGGACGGACCTGATTGCCGCAATCGCCAGAAATGCGGCGCGCGGTCGAGGGTGATCCTCAATCCTCCAGCAGGCAGTTATGTAACTGATTGGCATCGGCGAATGTCGGATTGGTCCGCACCGCGTGAACTTTTCAGGGCGCAAACCTAGAAGTTGCAGCCAATTTTCACTTTGTCCCGCATAGAGTGAGTTCGTGACGGATGTGACTAAGGTCAGCTAGGGCCTGTCACTGATCCCGGCCAGACTTCCGGCATTCTAATTCCGCAAGCTCTGCGAATTGGTCGGCGGCAGCGTTCCATTGAGTGGAAGGTACTTTCGGCCAGCCGTATGCCTCTTGAATTAGTTGCTGGGCAATAAGCACACGTTCCGGGCTTCCAACGGCAATCATCTGACTCTGCATTTCGACTGGCATGTATTGCCGAGTGAACATCACTGTATCTGCCAGCTCTCTGACCTCCTCACAGGATGAGGCGGCGAATACCGCTGCAGGTGAAATGAGACATGCGATAAGTGAAACAACGCGGAACATCACGCTCTCCTTTGGATCGTTGAAGGGAAGCAGGGCAATTGCGCCAGTGCGGCCATGTCCTTGACGGACAGCTTCGGCAAAAGCTGAAATCGCCATTCCCTTAATCGGTATTTTAAATACCTATTTGTGCGATGGGCTTAAGTCAAGCCTCAGATGGCGGCAGGTCGCTCAAAACAATAGCAGTGAAGTCAGCCCGCCAATTGTGAGTGCGCTTCGAACGAGATCCATCTGTCTGCGTAGGCAACATTCCGGTCCCAGGGTTTCAGCCAGCCGTCTGGCACCAATCCGCGTGCTGGCGTTCGTTACGCACCTACTTTTGCGTACCTTTCGCCGCCTTCAGTCAGGATAGCATCCAAAGGAATGTCGTGCGGTTGCGGGAAGATTGTAGGAAGCTGTGCGCTTTCCAAACCAATGCCAATTGAATAGGGGCGCGGCAACAATGCAGCGAGGGTCCGGTCGAAATATCCGCCACCATAACCCAGCCGGAAACCTCCAGAAGCCCAGCCCACCAGCGGCGCAAGGACAATTCCGGGAATGAGCTCGGGCGAACTGGGCGGTGGAACCGGTATGCTCCAGTCGCCGCGCACCAGCTGAGTATCTGGTGTCCACAGCCGGAAAACCAGCGGCGCAGCCTTGGTCTCGACAATCGGCAGGGCAATGGCGGCGCCCTGTGCGTGCATCTCTGCCATTAGGGGGCGCAGATCGGGTTCGCCCTTGATCGGCCAGTAGAAGGAGATAACACGCCCGTTTGCGCCGGAGAACCGGTTCCGGATCAATTCGCGCAGATGTCCGGCCAGCGCTTCTCCAACGGACTGACGGATAGCAACCGGCAATGCCAAGCGCTCCGCCCGCAGCCGGTTCCGTTCTGCCTTGCGCCAGCGGGCAACGTCAGCAGTCTGCTGCGGAGAAACCGCCTGCGGGTCGTAATGTCCGGCCTCCGCAGCCATGCAGGGTGAGGAAGCGTATCGTTTCTGATCGGGCGGGCCATCAGAACTTCGGCTCATAGTCCTGCTCCGCTGCGGTGCGAAAGGGAGTATCCGAGAATCTGCTCTGCTTCGTTGACAATATCCCCGATACGGCTTGCTGCCGGTACAATCCGGCTGATGGCCCCCGCGCCTTGTCCTGCAAACAGAGCCATTGCCTCAAGGTCTCCAGTTGTTGTCCGCAGAGGAGAATCCGTGCTGAACCGCAGGCGCGGCTGGGATCCGTCCCAGGCGATCGCCTCGCGCGGCAGGGCATCCGGATCGTGGCCCAAGTAGGTACCGCCGAGTGCTTTGGTCACGCTGTTTTCCAGCACACGCACCGCCGCCCCCATTGGCCAGTTCAAGACGAAGACATCGGTCAGGACAGTATCGCCGCCGGTGGAGGTTGCGACGCGTTCCTTGTGGTAGGGGTGAGCAAAGGATTCATCTGTGGCTAGGAAGGCGGTCCCGCATTGTATGCCGGAGGCACCAATTGACAGAAACCGGGCCAGATCTTCGCCGGAAGAAAGACCCCCTGAGGCAACCACTGGTACAGACACGGCTTCCAGAATTGCTTCGGTAAGGTCGCGGACCGGGCGGCGGCCATGGACATGACCGCCTGCCTCGATCCCTTGCGCGATGATCACATCCGCGCCGGCCGCCTCTGCCGCGCGGGCGGCCTCAACTGTGCCGACCTGGTGCAAGACGAGGCAGCCTGCCGCCTTCACCCGGAAAACGGCATCGGGCACGACATCCCAAAAGAAAGTGAAGGCCGGAACACCGAGTTCCAGGCAGCAGCTGATCTGGGCATCAAGCAATCCAGGCTCGGTGGCTGCGGGGATGACATTCACCGCAAAGGGACGGTCAGTTGCGGCCCTGAGTTTTGTGACTTCTTCGGTGATCAGGTCCGGGCTTTCGCGCACCATTCCAAGCATGCCAAAGCCGCCGGCTTGGGAGACGGCGGCAGCAAGTTCCCAGCGGGATACGCCGCCCATGCCAGCCAGGAGGACCGGGTGGTCACATCCCAGCAACTTGCAAAGCGGAGCGTGCAGTGGATTGTCAATTTTCTGGCCGCTCATTCGACTATGCTCCCTTTGGCGCAAACAGTGGAAATGGCGCCCAAGGTAAGCCGCTCCACTCAATTGCGGGCTGTTCAAATCAGTCAGCGCCGATGGTTCACCGGCGAAACCACTGCCTGCGGCACATAACACGTCCGAGTGATGTGGCGGCATAGACTTGGCTGGCCTGCTTCACTCATTGAGCCTAAGTATCTTAATTGGTACAGTAAATACTTATTATAGCCGAAGGGAACCCCGCATGCGCCTAACATCTTTCACGGACTACGGACTTCGAATGCTGATGAGGATGGCGAGCCAGCCAGAGCAAGGGTTCTCGACTGCCGATCTGGCTGAGGAGTTCGGCCTTTCCCGAAATCACCTGACGAAAATCATGCAGCGGCTGGCGCGCGCCGGAATTGTTGAAACCCGGCGCGGTGCTGGTGGCGGCGCCTTCTTGTGCATGCCTGCGAAAAACATCCGTCTTGGTGAAATTGTTGAGCTGCTCGAGCAAGGACAGGCGCTGGTTGAATGCTTTGGCGCCGACGGAGGCGATTGCACGATAGATGGACGCTGCCGCTTGAAAGCCAGGCTGCGCCAGGCTGAAGCGGTATTCCTAGAGGATCTGAATCAGACAACACTTGCGGATATCGCATTACCGACACAAAGCGCAGCCTGAGGGGGCAAGGCGGAAGGCCATGTTCTCGCCTCATGCCGTCAGGCGAAACAAATCCTGGATATGCACCAGAACCTCAGGGCCTTCACACTGGCTGTGCCTGCAAGGACGGCTGCGGAAGATCCGGTCTTCCTTGTCAACTAGGCGCGATCCCGGCGGGCGCATGCTGCAAACGCCCGCAGGTTCGCTTTTCCAAAGTCAGTAGGCGATTGCCCCCCGCCCTCCGTCCAAAGCCTTAATGCGAAGACACGAACTTGCCTATGGCGGATACTTGCCGACTCCGCCCCCCATACTCTCCAGCCCTTGCTCCCGAGAAGCGCGAACATACATGTGAACAGTCAAGTCCCCATTGACCTTCCTGTTCTCGCCGTCCGTTTCCTCTCGAAACGGACGGATTTTTTTTAGCCACCTGCGCCTTTTCCGGGGGCGATGTAATTCCAATCCACGCGTTTCCTGTCGGCCCATCTCAGGATTGCCCGGCGGGAGGATTGGCGTCGGTACAAGAATGAGAACAGACCCCACAGCGCAATCGGATACAACGTCCCGATTGCCATGCATTATCCCGATGGCGTCACCAGCCCGTCATCGTGACAGAGCCGGAAAAATCCAGCTTCTGGCGGTCCAAGGTTGGGGAGCAGCGCAACGGCACATTGACGCAAGAAGACCCAGCCCAAGCAGAGCTTGTTGCTTATTCCAGCTCAACCAGCAGGTCCTTGGCGTCGATCTGGCCGCCGGCCTGAACGTGCACGGCCTTCACCACCGCGCCGCGCTCGGTGTGGATGCCGGTTTCCATCTTCATCGCTTCGATGGTCAGCAGCAGGTCGCCTTCATGCACCTGCTGGCCTGCCTGCACCGCAACCGATGCGACAACACCCGGCATCGGCGCGCCAACGTGGTTCGGGTTGCCGGCCTGTGCCTTCGGGCGGGCTTCGGTCGAGGCTTTGACCAGACGGTTCGGCACCCGGATCACGCGGGGCTGGCCGTTCAGCTCGAAGAAGACCTTCACTTCGCCCTTCTCGTCGGTGTCGGAAATCGCCTGCAGACGTATTTCCAGGGTCTTGCCCGGGTCGATCTCGGCGGTGATCTCCTCGCCCGGCTCCATGCCATAGAAGAAGGTCCGGGTCGGCAGGGTGCGGACCGGGCCGTACTGGCGGTGGCGGCCCATGTAGTCCAGGAACACCTTGGGATACATCAGATAACCGTTCAGGTCCTCGTCATCGACCTTAAAGCCTTCCAGCTGCTTGGACGGCATTGCCAAGTTGATCACGGGGTTCCGTCGGGATAGGCGGTCATCATGAAAACCGTGGCGAC
>NZ_JBQKUH010000068.1:0-19370 GCF_054968485.1 Leisingera sp. G5_S3_59_S7 | reverse complement strand
GCGCCGGGCGCAAAGGGTTTGACAGCGCCGGGGATTTATGTGCTTTCGGTGCCGCAGCAGACGACAGGGCCAGGCCCGCAAGCAGACAGGAGCACCCCCGGTGAGCACAGCAGAGGCGCGCAGCACAGACATTCCGGCAGCGGCCCCGGCCATGGCAGCGGCAGGGCGGCTGGTGGCGGTGGTGGTGACCCACAACCGGCTGGACAAGCTGAAGGCGACGCTGGCGCGGCTCCTGGACAGCCCCGCAGGCGAGCTGGCGGCAGTGGTGGTGGCTGACAATGCCTCCAGCGACGGCACCGCCGAGTGGCTGGCAGCGCAGCAGGATCCGCGCCTCGACATCTGCACCAGCGCAACCAACCGCGGCGGCGCCGGCGGCTTCGAGATGGGCATGCGCCGGGCGATGGAGCATCACGCCCCCGACTGGCTGGCGGTGATGGATGACGACGGGCGGCCCGCCCCCGGCGGGCTGGCAGCGTTTCACGCGCTGGCGATGCACCGGCAGCCGGCAGCTGCGGCAGGCGGTGGCGGCTGGGACGCGGTGGCGGCGGCGGTCTATTTCCCCGACGGCCGCATCTGCGAGATGAACCGCCCCTCGCGCAACCCGTTCTGGCACGGGCGCGAGTTCCTGCGCACCCTGTTCGGCGGCGGCCGCTCCGGCTTTCACGTGCAGCCCTCGGATTACGAGGGGGCGGGGATGCAGATTGATGTCACGTCTTTTGTGGGCTTCTTCATCTCGGCGGATGCGGTGCGGCGCATCGGTTATCCGGATCCGGAGCTGTTCATCTATGGCGATGACGGGCTTTATACGCTGGGGCTGACCAAATCGGGCGGCCGGATCGGCTTTGAGCCTTCGGTGCGGTTCGAGCATGACCTGTCGACCTTCCAGGCCGGGGGCGCGGACGCGCAAAAGGCGGAGGCGGCGCAGCGCGGCCGCTTCGTGCCGCTGTGGAAGGCCTATTACTATCACCGCAACCTGCTGCTTCTGTACCGGATGGCGGCGGGCTGGCTGTTCTGGCCGGTGCTTCTGGTGATCGTGCCGAAGTGGCTGATGAAGCTGCGCCACCACCGCGGCGGCCGGTGCGCCTTTGCCCGGCTGATGGGCCATGCCCTGCGCGACGGGCTGCTGCGGCGGACCAAAGTGCCCCATGCCAGGGTGCTGGAGCTGGCGGGCGAAGGCTGAGCCGGCGGCGGTCCCGCGCCGCGCTCAGCGGTTCAGGATCACCCGGTGGTAGCGGCCCATCAGCACCAGCCCCAGCGCCAGCAGGGTCAGGCTGGTGAGCAGCACGTAGGTCACATTCACATATGCGGCGGTATAGGTGGGGTAGAAGCCGGTGCGCATCAGCCCGGTGATATGCATCAGCGGGTTGTACCACAGGATCTCCTGCGCCAGCGGCGGCAGGTCTTCATAAAGAAAGAGGACGCCCGAGGCGAGGAACAGCGGCCGGGTGATCACCGACCAGGCCACCTCCCACAAGGGATAGAGCCCCATCAGCACGCAGTTGAGCGTGCCCACCCCAAGACCCAGCACCATCGACAGTGCCATCGCCAGCACCGCCGCCGGCAGGTCCAGCACCGCGCGGCTGTCGACCACCATCAGCGTGCCGGCCAGCAGCAGAATCGCCACCAGGCTGCCGGTCAGGCTGTTGAGGACAAACCGCGCCAGAATCGCGTCCACCCAGGTCACCGCGGGGAACTGCAGCAGAGGCTTGGAGAAGTTCAGCGCCCGGGCGGTGGTGTTCGAGATGGTTTGGTAGAGGTCGAACGCCAGATAGCCGGTGGCGTAAAACAAGAGGAAGCTGGTGCCCAGCGACGGGCTGCGGATCACCAGCGAGAAGCCGAGGCTGAGGAACAGAATGGCCGCCAGCGGCTCAAGAATGGCCCAGAGGTAGCCGCCGGGGGTGCGGCCGTAGCGGGTCGACATCTCGCGCAGCACCAGCGCCGCGATTGTGCGCAGGCTGGCAAAACGGCGGTTGCGCCCGGCGGCGGGCAACTGGGCGGGCATCTGAGCGGGGGGCAGGGCAGGGGCCGCTGCGGGCGGGGTGCTGGTCATGAATACCCATTGTGAATATGCGCTGTGCAGGCGATAATATGAAAGAAAGACGAGGCAATTACAAACGGCTGCAGGCCGGGATAAGCAGATTATGACACAGGATCGCCCGGCGGCGCGCCGGAAGGCTGCCGCCCAATTCCGCACCGGCCGCAAAAGCTCTGACTCCTCCGGCCCGGCAGAGGCCGGGGCGGAGGGCAGCGGCCCGGACCAGGCTGCCGCGCCCGGCCAGGAGGCCGGCAATGTAAAACGGCTGCCCGGCGCGGCAGGCGGCGAGGACGGGCAGGGCCGTCAGGGCGGCAAGGGCGGAGGCAAGAAGCTCAGGAGACTGCGCCGCAAGGTGCAGAAGGCCGAGGCGGCCCATGCGGCGCTGGAGGCGCAGCTGGCCGGAACCCCGGCCTATCCGGTGGCCCGGCCCGCGCATATGAAGGGGCGCCACCGCGGGCTGATCGCCAGTTTCGCAGCACTGGTGCTGCTGCCGCTGGCAGCGGCGGTGTTCTATCTGTTTGCGGTGGCCGAGGATCAGTATGCCTCCACCACCGGCTTCACCGTGCGCAGCCAGGAAAGCTCCGGCGCCAATGACATCCTGGGCGGGCTGGCCAGCTTTGCCGGCAATTCCACCGCCTCGGACAGCGATATCCTTTATGAGTTCATCCAGAGCAAGGAGATGGCCGCGGCGGTCAGCAAGCGGGTCGATCTGCGCGGCCATTACAGCCGGCACTGGCCCGGCGACTGGGTGTTTGCGCTGTGGCCGGATGCCACCCTGGAGGAGCTGGTCTGGTTCTGGCAGCGCATCGCCCGCATTTCCTATGACAGCGGCTCGGGGCTGACCGAGGTGCAGGTCACCGCCTTTGATCCGCAGACCGCCCAGGCCATTGCCCAGGCGATCATCGAGGAAAGCCAGACCCGCATCAACGCGCTCAACGATCAGGCCCGTACTGACGCGATGCGCTATGCCGAGGCGGACCTGGCAGAGGCGGTGGAACGGCTCAAGGGCGCGCGCGAGGCGCTGACCCGGTTCCGCACCCGCACCCGCATCGTCGACCCGGAGGCCGATATCCAGGGCCGCATGGGGGTGATGAACAACCTGCAGCAGCAGCTGGCCGAGGCCTTGATCCAATACGACCTGCTGGCCGGCTCGGTGGCGCCGGGCGACGTGCGGCTGAAGCAGGCGCAGCAGCAGATCGATGTGATCCGCGAGCGCATCAACATCGAGCGCCAGACCTTTGCCTCCAGCAACACCGACACCGGCGGCGTCGGCGAGGATTACCCGACGCTGATCTCGGAGTTCGAGCGGC
Source organism: Leisingera sp. G5_S3_59_S7 (assembly GCF_054968485.1). Lineage (NCBI taxonomy): Bacteria > Pseudomonadati > Pseudomonadota > Alphaproteobacteria > Rhodobacterales > Roseobacteraceae > Leisingera > Leisingera sp. G5_S3_59_S7. The sequence continues at coordinate 16,025 of NZ_JBQKUH010000068.1, read as the reverse complement.
TGACGGTGGACCGGGAATTTGCCGAGGAGGCCTACCGCGCGGCGCTGACGGCGCTGGAGGCGGCGCGCGACGATGCCGCCCGCCAGAGCCGCTATCTGGCCACCTACATCAAGCCGGCCCTGGCCGAAGAGGCGGAATACCCGCGCCGCTTTGTGCTCAGCGCGCTGGCCGGGCTGTTCCTGCTGCTCACCTGGTCGATCCTGGTGCTGATCTATTATTCGATCCGCGACCGCAACTGAGGGGCGGGCGATGATCCGGTTCGAGAACCTGACCAAGAGCTTCCGGCTCAAGGGCGAGCGCAAGGTGGTGATCGACAACCTGAATCTGACGCTGCCCGAGGGCAAGTCGCTGGCGCTCCTGGGCCGCAACGGCGCGGGCAAGTCGACGCTACTGCAGATCATCGCGGGCACCATGCGCCCCGACTGCGGCCGGGTGGTCAGCGATGGCACCATCTCCTGGCCGGTGGGGCTGGGCGGCTCGTTCCACCGCGAGCTGACCGGGGCGGAGAACGTCCGCTTCATCGCCAGGATCTACGGGGTGGACACCGATGACCTGGTGAATTTCGTCGAGGATTTTGCCGAGCTGGGCAAATTCTACCACATGCCGGTGCGCAGCTATTCCTCCGGCATGAAGTCGCGGCTCACCTTCGGCGCCTCGATGGGGATCCGTTTCGACACCTATCTGGTCGACGAGGTGACCGCGGTGGGCGACCGCGCGTTCAAGCGCAAGAGCCGCGCGGTCTTTGCCGACCGGATGAAGCATTCCAGCGCCATCATGGTCAATCACTCGATGAACCAGGTGCGCCAGTTCTGCAATGCGGGGCTGGTGCTGGAGCACGGCAGGATCCGCTATTTCGACGACCTCGATGAGGCCATCGAAGTGCACGAGGCGATGCTGGAATAGCGCTCAGGCGGCGGCGGGCGCGGGAATCTGAAGCGGGGCGGCAAAGAGGAATTTATTTCCGCTGCCAGCTCCAGTATGCAGCCCCCAGTGATGATTGCAGGTGCCGGGCAAAGGAGTTTTACCGATGGCAAAGGATGTGCGGGCTGCGGGGGGCGCAACGGCGCTGCAGAGTCTGATGTGGCCGGAATTCGGCATCTGCACCGAACAGGACCTCTACTTGCGGGCGCAGGGGCCGGTGGCGGTGTCGCCGGAGCAGCGCGAGCTGCGCTTTGCGGCCGGCGGCCATGTGTCCTTCGGCAGCTGGTTCAACCTGTTCAACCTGGAAAAATGGCAGCGCGAATGCGGGCTGCAGAGCCTGGCGCTGCAGCTTGAGGGCGAGGGCGCCTTTGAGCTGGCGGTGGTTCTGGCGCCGCGCGGCCGGTCCTGGGACCGGGTGGTGAGCCGCTATGCGGAATTCCCGGAGGACGGGCGGCTGGAGATCAGCCTGGACCATGTGCTGGTGCCGGACGTCACGCCCGGGGTGCTGTTCTTCGAGCTGCGCGCGCTGGGGGCAGGGCGGCTGACCGGGGCCGGCTGGCAGACGCAGGACGCGCCGCGGCGGGAGCCGCAGCTGGCGCTGGCGGTGACCACCTTCAAGCGCGAGGCGGCGGTGGCGCGCACGGTGGAACGGTTCTGCGCCTTCCGCGAACGCTCCTGGATGAAGCCGCATGTGCAGATGATCGTCACCGACAACGGCCAGTCGGTGGAGCTGGCGCCGCAGGAAGGCGTCACCCTGGTGCCGAATGAAAACCTGGGCGGGGCGGGCGGCTTCACCCGCGGCCTGCTGGAGGCCCGCGCCCGCGGCGCCTCGCACTGCCTGTTCATGGATGATGACGCCTCGATCCACATGGAAAGCCTGGAGCGCACCTGGATGATGCTGGCCTATGCCAGGGATCCCGGGACTGCTGTGGCCGGGGCGATGATCAGCGAGCAGCACCGCTGGGCGATCTGGGAGAACGGCGCCCGCTTCTTCACCCGCTGCCAGCCGCTGCACATGGGCACCGATCTGCGCGACACGGGCCAGATGCTGGCGATGGAGCATGAGGCGGCGCAGCCGGTGCCGGAGGATTTCTACGGCGGCTGGTGGTATTTCGCCTTCCCGGTGGAGCAGGCAGAGCACCTGGCCTTCCCGTTCTTCGTGCGCGGCGACGATGTCAGCTTCTCGCTGGCCAATGATTTCAACATCATCACCCTCAACGGGGTGGTCTCCTTCCAGGAAAGCTTCACCGAGAAGGAAAGCCCGCAGACCTGGTACCTGGACCTGCGCAGCCACATGGCGCATCACCTGAGCCTGCCGCAGCTGGAGGTGGGCCCGCGCGGGGTGCTGAAAATCGCCGCCTGGTTCTTCCTGCGCAACCTGCCGCGGATGCATTACGACACCCTGGCCACGATCAACCTGGCGGTCGAGGATGTGATGAAGGGGCCGGAGTTCTTTGACGAGCACGCCGACATGGCCGGGCGCCGGGCCGATATCAAGGCGCTGACAACAGCCGAGGCCTGGCAGGATCTGGACCCGCGCCAGGCGCTGCCGCCGGTGCGCTACCACCCGCCCGCGGCCTGGAAGCGGCATTTGATGAAGCTGACCCTCAACGGCCTGCTGATCCCGGGCTTTGCCCGTTTCGGCCGCAAGATCACCCTGGAGGCGCAGAACCGCAGCCACATCGGCTATGCCTGGGGCGCGGCAGAGATCGCCTGCCTGAATGCGGAGCGCACGAAATTCTATACCGTGCGCCATTCCAAGGCGGCCGCCTGGCGCGAGCTGAAGCGGTTTGCCAAAAACGCCCGCGCCTTCCTGAAGGATTACGACCGGCTGTCCGCCGCCTACCGCAGCCGCTACGGGCAGCTGACCAGCGAGTCCTATTGGCAGGACAAGCTGGCCCTGCCGGGCGCAGATAAAACGATACAACAGGAAGCCGCCGAGTGAAGAAGATCCTCCGCCGTCTGCTCCAGCCGCTCACCGGATCGCAGACCCTGCGCAAGACCGGTTCGGCGCTGCAGAGCAGCATTGAACCCGCCCTGAACCTGGTGCCGTCCCGGCCGCTGCAGGTGATTCTGTTCATCGGCCATCACAAGGTGGGCTCGACCTCTCTGCAGGACTACCTGTCGCGCAATGCCGCGGCGCTGGCGCGCTCGGGCATTCTCTACCCGTATGCGGATTTCGAAGGCCTGGCGCATCAGGCCGCCGCCGCGGCGGGGCAGGGGCCTGCCCTGGGCAGCCTGCCGATCAACGTGCGCGAGCCGCATAACGCGCTGGCCTTCCGGATGCTGGCGGCCGGGGCCGGCGGCCGGGTGCCGCCCTATCACAAGCGCCTGCCCGCGCTGCCGCAGATGGTGCATGCCATCCAGCAGCAGATCCGCTTTACAGAGCCGCATACGGTGATTCTGGCGGCAGAGGTGTTTGCCAATTTCAACGCCGCCGCGCCCAAGCTGATCAAGCAGCTGGCGGGGTATTTTCCGGGCGCCGAATTCACCCTGGTGGCAACGCTGCGGCGGATCGACGAATACCTGGCCTCCTGGCACGGCCAGCGGCTGAAGTTCGGCCACCAGCTGGCGCCGCTGCGCGAGGACGGGCTGGACGGCTATTTCCAGGGCATTCATTTCGACTACCGGCTGATGCTGGAAGGCTGGCTCAAGACGCTGCCGGACGCGCGGCTGATCCTGCGCGATTACACCGAAGTGCGCGCGGGCGGCGGATCGGTGGCGGATTTCATCGCCCGGACCGGGCTTGAGCTGCCCGCAGGGCTGGCCCCGGAACGGCGCGAGAACGATTCCATCCACCGCGGCATCTACGAGATCATCCGGCGCGGCAACCTGCAGCTGCCGGACCGCAAGGCGGCGGAGCTGCGCCGCGCCCTGCGCGAGCGGACGCCGGAGCTGGAGCTGCCGTCCAGCCGCCGGATCGAGCTGTTCGGCGCGGACAACCGGCAGCGGATGCTGGAGCGGTTCCGCCCGATCGACGCCTGGCTGGGGGAAGTGGCGGGACGCCCCGCCTTTTTCGAAGACCTGGAGCAGGTTCTGGAGGTGCAGCCGCTGGCCGAAGAGGAGGTGTTCCGCGCCGCGCTGGAGCGGGTCTGCGGCGGCCTGCCGGAGGGGCTGGATCAGGAGGCGGCGGATTTCCTGAAGGCGCTGCAGGCAGAACAAAAGGAAACCGGCAGCACGGCTGCGGCGGGAGAACGGATTGCATGATCAACGAGCTTGTCATTCATCTGGGGGATACCAAGACCGGGTCCACCTCGATCCAGAAGGCACTGGTGCAGAAAGCCTATGAGGTGCCGGGCACCGCGATCTGCTATCCGACCACGAACCACCACAACGCGCTGGCCCGCACCTTGAACCGGAAGCGGTTCAAGGCGGACAAAGAAACGCGGTTCACATCACTGTACCGGAAATTTTCCGCCAGTAAGGCGGATATCGGGATTGTCTCGGCCGAGCACTTCCAGTTCGTTGACCCCGAAGAGTTCTCCCGCGCGATGGAAACCTACTGGCCCGCCCTGCACGGGAGCGCGCGGCTGATTGTCTATGTGCGCCCGCATCATGAAAAGCTGCTTTCGTCCTTCTCGGAGCGGGTCAAGCTGGGCCAGGTGCAATCCGGCTTCGGGGCGTTTGCAGAGGACGTCTTTGCGGGCAGCCTGCTGGACTATCTGCCCCGCCTGCGCAAATGGCGGGAGGTTTTCGGAGACCGTTTCGAGGTCCGCCCGTTCGTGCGCAGCGCGCTGTACCAGCAGGATGTGATCAAGGATTTTTTCCGGTTCACGCTGGGCCACGAGGATTTCGCCATTTCCGGCCCGGTGGAGGCAAACAGCTCTCTGACACTGCCGCAGCTTGCATTGCTGCGGCTGGTCCATCAGGCGCTGCCGGAGACGCTGGCAGCCAAACAGAAAGAGATGGGCCCGGCGCTTTTTGAGGCGCGCAGCACCCTGGGCCGCACAGTAAGCGAGCACCTCGGTGACATGAAGCTGGGAGCGGACGGCCCCCGCCTGCGGCTGCCGGCCAGCCTGACGGAGCAGGTTCAGGCCCGCTATGCAGAGGATGCCGCGGCCTTGGATGCCGAGTTTTTTGAAGGCACGCCGATGTCCGATGCTCTTGCCGGGGCCGGGCGCAAGGCCTCGCATGATCCGCAGCCGCTGGAGGCGTCCGATTATTTCGCGCCGGAAACGGTGGCCGCGGTTCAGGCCATGGCCCGGATCATGGCGGGCATGCTGGCGGAACACCCGAAGAAATTCTTGAAGATGGCAGCAAAGACACGGCTGATGTTCACTGAGGCCGGGCTTGAGCAAGCAGCGAAGAACAGGACAGACACATGAATATTCTATGCGTTGGCGCAGGCATCTCGGGCGCGGTGATCGGACGGCATCTGGCGGAAGCGGGCCATCAGATCACCGTGGTGGACAGCCGCAGCCATGCCGGCGGCAACTGCCATACCGAGCGCGATGCGGACACCGGCGTGATGGTGCATGTCTACGGGCCGCATATCTTTCACACCGACGACGCCGAGGTCTGGGACTATGTGAACCGGTTTGAGACCTTCAAGCCCTACAAGAACCGGGTGAAATCCACCACCCGCGGGCTCACGGGCGAGCAGGAGGTGTTCTCCTTGCCGGTCAACCTGCACACCATCAACCAGTTCTTCCGCAAGACGATGCGCCCCGAAGAAGCGCATGATTTCATCGTCAATGAGCAGGCCGACACCTCGATCGAGAACCCGGAGACCTTTGAAGAGCAGGCGATGCGCTTTGTCGGCAAGGATCTCTATGAGGCGTTTTTCAAGGGCTACACCATCAAGCAGTGGGGCATGCATCCCTCGGAGCTGCCCGCCTCGATCCTGAAGCGGCTGCCGGTGCGGTTCAACTACGACGATAACTATTTCTTCCACCAGTTCCAGGGGATGCCGGAAAACGGCTACACGCCGATGATCGAGAAGATCCTCGAGCATGAGAACATCACCGTGAAGCTGGAGACCGAATTCACCCCGGAGACCGGCGCAGAGTATGACCACGTGTTCTACTCCGGGCCGCTGGACGGCTACTTCGGCTACGAGCTCGGCCGCCTCGGCTACCGCACCCTGGATTTCGAGCGCTTCACCCACCAGGGCGATTACCAGGGCTGCGCGGTGATGAACTACGGCGAGGAAGAGGTGCCCTTTACCCGCATCACCGAGCACAAGCATTTCGCGCCGTGGGAAGAGCACGAGGGCTCGGTGCTGTACCGCGAGTTCTCCCGCCTGGCCGAGCCCGGCGACATCCCCTATTACCCGATCCGCCAGGTGAAGGAGAAGGCGCTGCTCGCGGATTACGTCAAGCTGGCCGAACAGACCGCCGGCGTCACCTTTGTCGGCCGCCTGGCGACCTACCGCTATCTGGACATGGATGTGACCATCCGCGAGGCGCTGGACGCGGCGCGCGGCTTTGCCGCCTGCCTGGAGAAGGGTGAGGCGGCACCGGCGTTTTTCAGCGCGCCGCTGTAGAGCCTGCATTGCGGGCCGCAAAGGCCCGCAGCCGCGCCCGGTCCCCGTCATCCAGCAGGCTGGCGCGGGCCCAGCCCTCCGGCCCGGCCCCGTTGCGGATTTCGCAAAGGCCGCCGGTGCCGGTGGCAAAGATCTGCTGCAGCTGCGCGCGTTCGCTTTCGATCTGCCTGGCGATTGCCGCGGCGGTGTCCGCCCCGATGTGCAGCGTGGTGCCGCGGCGGTTTGCGGGATCCGGCCGGGTGCTGAAATCCGTCTCCATCAGCTGCGGGCGCAGCCGGGCAAAGCTGTTCTGATCCATCAGGGTCTGCAGGTATTCCAGCTCAGCGAGCTTGCGGTTGCTGACCCGCCGGTTGCGCCGCCCTGTGCTGCCGGGGAGGGGCAGATCCAACAGGCTGCAGAAATCTGCCAGCATGTCCGGCTGCGCAAGATCCTGCGGCTCGATCGAGCGCAGCGTCAGAACCTCAGGCGGGAAATGCGCCATCAGCATCCGTGCGAAGCCCAGATTGGAGTAGAGCGGGAAGCCCCGGCTGTCCTCAAAACAGGCGAGGAATTTTTCGATCGAGGGCGCGCCATCGGCGTAGAACCTGTGCCGGTTGATCTGGAGCAGCCCGGCCCGGACAAATTGCGCATAGCAGGATTCGGTAAAATCATAAGGATTGCGGAAATAGGCGGCGATCCGGATCTGCCAGTCCGGCAGCTGCGCCTGCAGCGCCTCGTAGAGCGGCAGCAGGTTGCTGCCCGGAAAGGCATTGGCCCAATGCTCGCAGGACAGCACGATGCGGCTGCACTCCCGCTCCAGCGCCTCGGCGCTGATCTCTGCCAGCGCTTGCGGCAGCATCTTTGGCGGCAGCTTGGCCAGCGGCAGGTGATTGCGGTAGCCATCCGGGCTGCGCCAGGCCTGAGGGTAGCAGACTCCGCGGGCCTGGTGGTCGCTGGCGGCTGCCGCCAGATGCCGCTGGATGGTGGTCGAGCCGCATTTGGGCAGGCCGATATGCAGCCAGACCTGGCGGCCGGGCGGTCTGCTGCGGACTGCGGGAGGGGCGGCCGGCGCGGGGGCGGGCACGGGAGGCGGCGCCTGCTGCAGCGCGGCGGCCAGGCGGCCGCTTTCGCATTGGGCCAGATAGGCTCTGACCGGCGGCGGCACCTCTTCGGCAAAGAAGGCCTGGGCCTGGCGGGCAAGCCGGGGCCGCAAATCCGGCCGGATGAAACTGCCGATCCAGCCCAGCAGCCCGGCTGCGAAACTGTAGAAGGGCACCGTGAAGGCGCCGAGATCCCCGCGCGAGTGCAGCTCTGCGGAAATACGGGACAGGGCGGTGAAGACCTGCAGCCGTTCCGGGCCGTTGCGGTTGGTCAGCCGCCCCTGGCCCTCGGCCACATAGTGCATCACCCCGATCCGGTCGCTGGCCAGAATGGTCCGGGCATTGAGAAAGCTGCGCCAGTGCAGCTCCACGTCATTGTGGACCGCGATTTCGGTGCAGCGGATGCCATGCTCCTGCAGAAAGCCGGTGCGGTAGATCTTGTTCCAGGGGTAATTGGCGGTCTGGCACAGGCTGACCGCCGCGGCGGGGGAGACCTGCGACAGGGCGCCGACATCGGTGCCGGCGCTGCGCCACAGGGCCAGGTCTGCCGGCATCTGGCCCCAGCGGCCGTCTGCGCCGCAGCGGCTGTCATGGTGCTGGAAGATGCAGAAATCAAACGTCTTGCCGTCGAGATCCCGCAGCAGATCCGGCAGTTCGCGCAGCGGCAGATCGTCGGCGTCCAGGAACATCACATGCTCCGTGGCCGCATGCTGAAGCGCCAGGTTGCGTGCCGCTCCGGCGCCGCGCGGGCGGTCCTGGCGCAGCAATGTGATCCGCTCCGGCGGCAGGCCGGCCGCAGCGGGCAGCGGTTCAAAGGCAATTGCAGGCTCTGAGCCGTCGTCCGCGATGATGATATGGCTGGCGAGCTTCAGCTGCCGGATTTGCCGCAGCAGGCGGTGCAGAGGGGCCTCGTCATTATGCGCAGGAATAATGACGGTCAGATTCATACGGCGAACAGGCGCAGGTCGTGCAGATCCAGGCGGAAGCTGTGCAGCGGCAGGAACAGCACCAGTTCGCGCCAGGGCGCTTCCGGCGGCAGGTCCTGTTGCAGGCTGATCTGCAGGGCGTCCAGATGGCTGGCGGCCTCGGGATGGGTCAGAATGCGCTTGGGGAAGAAGCAATCGTCAAAACCGCCTTCGCTGCGGCCCGACCGGATGCAGGCGCGGACCGCCTCGATCGACGGGGAGGTGCCGCGGCAGGCAATGCCGACGAGGCCGGCCTGGGACAGGCTGAGGCCGCCGAGGTCCATGTGCAGCCCGAACCAGCCGCCCTCGCCGCCGGCGGTGGCCTCCAGTTCAAGCAGCCGCCCGGCCGGAGAGCGCCAGCGGCCGGACAAGTGAAGCGCGGGGTCTGCATGCAGGGCGATCCCGGGCTGGATTTCGGTCTGCGCGCGAAGGTCCCCCTCTGCCTGGCTGTTGCGCAGAAGCTGCAGGGCATAGTTGAAATCTGCTTCCGGCCCGGTGGCCACATTATCGGTCATCTCTGGCGCCTCGGCTTATTTTCGGTCGAGGCCCTGTAGTGCCGTCTCTGCTTTGGTTTGTCCATCGGCAAAAGAGAGCGTAAAGCACTGGGGGCCTGGCGCAGGCGGCCATGGCTGAACAAGGAAAACCGATGCGGACACAAACAGGGCTGGCGCAGGGGTATGCGGCCGCGGTGCGGGCGCTGGCGGCGCAGCAGCCGGAGTACGAGGCCGGCGCGGTTTTGCACCGGGCGCTGGAGCAGGCGCAGGACCAGGACGCGGTCCTGGAGCTGGCGGCGGCAGCGCTGGACCTGGCGGAGCCGGACTGCGCCGCGGCGGCGCTGGCACGGCTGCCGCAGGCGGCGCCCCGGCAGGCGCTGCAGCAGCGGGCGGAGCGGATGTTCTCCCTGGCGCGGATGCCGCAGCCGGTGCCGCCCCAGGGCTGGGCGCCGGTGCCCGGACGGGTGGCCTATGTGCTTTACAGCAGCCTGCCCTGGCTCTCGACGGGCTATGCGGTGCGGTCGCAGCGGCTGGCGCAGGCGCTGCGCGGGGCCGGCGCGGATCTGTTCTGCCTGACCCGTCCCGGCTTCCCCTGGGATGAGGATCCGGCGGCGCTGTCGGCGGATATGCCGCTGGCCAGAGCCTGCGGGGAAGAGGTTGCAGGGGTGCCCTATCTGCACAGCCCGGAGCCGCAGTTCGGCAGCTGGCAGAATTACCCGGCTTATGTGCGCAGCAGCGCCGAGGCGCTGACGGTGCGCTTTCTGGATCTGCGGCCGGAGGTTGTGATGGCGGCGTCAAACCACGCCTGCGCCCTGCCCGCGCTGATCGCGGCCCGGCGTCTGGGGCTGCCCATGGTTTATGATATGCGCGGCTTCTGGGAGCTGAGCCGGGCGGCGCGGGAGCCGGGGTTCCTGGGCGCGCCGCAATACCGCTATGAGCGCTGGCTGGAAACCCGGGTGGCGGGGCAGGCAGATCACGTTTTTACCCTGTCGCAGCCGATGCGCCAGGCGCTGCTCCGCCGCGGCACGGCTGCGGAGCGGATCACCTTTCTGCCGAACGGCTGCGATCCGGACAGCTTTGGCCCGTCCGGGCGCGGCCGCAGGCTGGCGGCAGAGCTGGGGCTGCCGGACGGGGTGCCGGTGATCGGCTATGCCGGCAGTTTCCCGGCCTATGAAGGGCTGGAGGATCTGGCGGCCGCGGCGGCGGCGCTGAAGGCGGCCGGCCACCGCTTCCGGCTGGTGCTGGTGGGGGATGAGCACGGCACCGGGCTGCGCGGCACCCCGGTGACGCAGGCGCTGCGCCGCCAGGCGGCGGAACTGGGGCTGGGGGACTGGCTGATCATGCCGGGCCGGGTTCCTTTCGAACAGGTGCCGGACTGGCTGGATCTGTTCGATATCTGTGTCTTTCCCCGCCGCCCGCTTCTGGTCACCGAAATGGTCGCGCCGCTGAAACCGGTGGAGGCAATGGCGGCCGGCAAGGCCATTGTGCTGTCGTCGGTGGCGGGGATGCAGGGGATTTTGCAGGATGGCGAAAGCGGGCTGGTCTTTGCCAAGGGAGAGAGTGCGGACCTGCAGCGCCAGCTGGGCCGCCTGCTGCGGGATCCGGAGCTGCGCGCCCGCCTGGGCCGCTCCGCCCGCGCCCGGGCCCGGGCGGACTATGCCTGGTCCAGCATCGCGGCGCGGATGCTGGGCTGCCTGAAGGCGGCGGCGGCCTCCGCCGGGGGCTAGGGCCGTCCCTGTTGTTACTTCGGCCGGTTTACTTGGACCTGAATGTCAGCGACGCCTTGCGCAGGGGGGCGGTCACCCGCCAGGAGGTGCTGTTTTCAAGAGCGTGCACCCGTTCCGCAAATTGATCGCACTGCTGTTTTGCCGCGCTGAGCTGCTCTTTCAGGTCAGCGATCTCCTGCTGCAGGCTCTGGCTGTCTGCTTTGGCCCTCTCACGTTCTGTGCGCACCGTTTCAATTTCAAGACCAAGAGCTGCGATATCGGTGTAGCGCTCACTCAGGGTTTCCTCTTGTTCCGTGAGCAGTTTACGCAAGTGTTGTGTCTCTTCCTCCAGAGATGGGAGGCGGTGTTTGAACGTTGTCAGCTCTTCATGCAGCAGACTGTTCTGCTGCCGCGCCTGCGTGAGATCCTGGTGCAGCTTGGATTGCGGCCCCTTTTGATCTGTCTGGGATTTCAACTGCGCCTGGGCTTTTTGAAGCTCTGCAGCGTTGAGTGCTGCGTTCTGGCGTGCCTGGGTCAGCTCAGCGGTGGCTTGTTCCAATTCGCAGGACTTGCTGTGCAGTTCGCCCAAACGCCTGAAAACCGTGCTTGCGGCTATGTAACCGGGATGCCCGGGATTGAGTTGCACCAGCCGCTGCAGCCGCTCCGGCTGATTGCTCCCGTGAATGACGAGACTGGCCGGCCCGTGCAGGCCGAGGCTGAAGACTTTATCTTCCGCCAGGAAGGCCTCTTGGAAAGCTGCCTCTGCGCCCGCTTCCGGGCCATGCAGGAAAAGGATGATGCTCTGGTCTGACAGCCGGGACTGCCAGGTGCTGCTCAATGCGCTGATCAGTGCCTTTGAAGCCGGCCGGTTAACAATCAGCAGGTCGGCCTCCCGGCCGAGGGGCAGAAACTCCGGCGTTTCCCCGGATGCCTTGGCAAAGTGTGAAAAGTCCTCGTAGTTCCGCTGGTTGAAACTGGTTGTTTCTGCGTTGAGCGCAGTGTCCTCCACGCCGATGCACAGGCTGTCCAGCCCGAGTTTGTCCACCGCCTGGCACAGCGCGAAGTGCGGAACCGCATCTGCCACCCCCAGCGTGACCGCGATGCGCGGCCGGGCGGTTTCGGTCAGCCAGAACAGCAGCGGAATGTGGCACAGGGCAGGCGAGGCTTCCAGATAGCGCGCGCGCCAGAACAGGGAGCGGCTGGCCAGCGGCGTGAGGATATCCGTGCCCGGCTGCTGAACGCCGTTTGCAGGGGAGGCGGCCAGGCTGTGCGTCTTATCCTGGTGCAGTTCTGATTGCTCGGCGGATCTCATCGGCGGACCTGTTCAATAATTATCCCGGAGGGCGCTTGCTGTTTATGGGGAGAGCGTGTGAGGAGCAAGGGGGAAGGCGCGTTTTACGTGTGGTCCGGGGGGGCGGCTGGCTTGGCTTTCATGCCGTGAACCGGTACCTCCTGAGCGGAACTGGCGTGAGAAACGGATTCGGTATGCCCCTTGCAATTGTTGTTCTTGCCGCAGGCCGCGGAACCCGGATGGTGTCTTCCAAACCGAAGGTTCTGCACCCGATTGCAGGCTTGCCGATGCTGTTCCATGCGATGCAGCCGGCCGCCGGGCTGGATCCGGACCGCTGTGTGGTGGTTGCAGGGTTTGCCGCGGAACAGGTTTCGCAGGCGCTTCAGGAGCATATGCCGCATGCTGAAGTTGTCATTCAAAAAGAACAACTTGGAACGGCTCATGCGGTAGATCAGGCGCGCGGAGCCCTGGCGGATTTCGACGGGGATGTGATTGTTCTGTTCGGCGACACTCCCTTTATCAGGCCGGAGACGCTGCAGGCGATGCTGGACGCGCGCCGGGCGTCGGCGGATGTGGTGGTTCTGGGCTTCGAGCCCGCCGATCCGGCCCGTTACGGGCGCCTGGTGATGGCGGACGGGCAGCTGCAGCGGATCGTCGAGGCCAAGGATGCGTCGCCGCAGGAGCTGCAAATCGGGCTGTGCAACTCCGGGGTGATCTGCTGCAGCAGAAAAAATCTGTTTGATCTGATCAGCCGGATCGGCTGCAGCAATGCCGCCCAGGAATACTATCTCACCGGTATCGTGGAGCAGGCCAGTGATGTGGGGCTGGCCTGCGCCGTGGTCACCTGCGCCGAGGAGGAGACGCTGGGGATCAACTCCCGGGCGGAACTGGCCCGGGCGGAGGTGATCTTTCAGACCCGGGCCCGCCAGGCGGCGATGGCCGCGGGCGTTACGCTGGTGGCGCCGGAAACCGTTTTCTTTGCGCCGGATACCCGGCTGGAACGGGATGTCCTGGTTGAGCCGCATGTGGTGTTCGGGCCCGGCGTGCAGGTCGGGGAAGGGGCGGTTGTGCGCGCCTTCTCGCACCTGGAGGGCTGCCAGATCGGCCGCGAGGCCGTGATCGGCCCCTACGCCCGCCTGCGGCCGGGCAGCGCCATTGGCGAAGGCGCCAAGGTCGGCAACTTCGTTGAGACCAAGAATGCCACGCTGGAGGCAGGCGCCAAGGCCAATCACCTGAGCTATCTGGGCGATGCCCGCATCGGCGCCGGGGCCAACATTGGCGCCGGAACGATCACCTGCAACTATGACGGGGTGATGAAGCACCGCACCGCGGTGGGGGCAGGTGCCTTTATCGGCAGCAACAGCGCTTTGGTGGCGCCGGTATCCGTGGCGGCGGGCGCCATTGTGGCGGCGGGATCCGTGGTCACCCGGGACGTGCCGGCAGACGCCCTGGCCCTGGGCCGGGCAGAACAGGACAACAAGGCCGGGGCCGCAGAGCGCCTGCGGCAGCGCCAGCGGGCCCGCAAGGCCGCGGCGCAAGACGCGTGAAAAAACACTTCAGAGGGTAAGAGTATGTGTGGAATCGTCGGGGTTCTGGGGCAGCATCAGGCGGCACCGGTTTTGATCGAAGGGCTGAAGCGGCTGGAATACCGCGGCTATGACAGCGCGGGCATCGCAACCGTGAATGGCGGCCGCCTCGGCCGCCGCCGGGCGGTGGGCAAGCTGGCCAACCTGAATGATCTCCTGGTGCATGAGCCGCTGGCGGGCACCGCAGGCATCGGCCACACCCGCTGGGCCACCCATGGCGCCCCCTCCCTGCAAAACGCCCACCCCCATGCCCGCGAGCGGGTTGCGGTGGTCCATAACGGCATCATCGAGAACTACCGGGAGCTGCGCGCCTTCCTGGCGGAGCACGGGCTGAAGGCGGAAACCGAGACCGATACCGAAACCCTGGCGATGCTGTGCGACTATTACCTGCATCAGGGGCTGGAGCCGGCGGAAGCCGCCCGCAAGACCATTGCCCGGCTGGAAGGCGCCTATGCGCTGTGCTTCCTGTTCGAGGGCGAGGAGGACCTGATCGTCGCCGCCCGCCAGGGCAGCCCGCTGGCGATCGGCTGGGGCGAAGGCGAGATGTTCATCGGCTCGGACGCTTTGGCGCTGGCGCCGATGACCTCGCTGGTCACCTATCTGGAAGAGGGCGACATGGCGGTGGTGACCCGGTCGGGCTGCGCCATCGAGGATGCCGGCGGCACCCGGGTGGAGCGTGCCCGCAGCGAGATCGCGCAGTCGGTGGCGGCCGTGGGCAAGGATGGCCACCGCCATTTCATGTCCAAGGAAATCGCCGAGCAGCCCGCGGTCCTGGGCGCGGCCCTGAAATATTACCTGGACGGCGGCGAGGGGCAGCGGGCCCTGGAACAGATCGACTTCAGCCGGTTCGACCGGGTGGTGATGGTGGCCTGCGGCACCGCCTCGCTGGCCTGCCTGACCGCCAAATACTGGTTCGAGCAGATCGCCCGCCTGCCGGTCGAGGTCGATATCGCCTCGGAGTTCCGCTACCGCGAGCCGCCGGTCTCGGACCGCACCCTGGCGCTGTTCGTGTCGCAGTCGGGGGAAACCGCAGACACGCTGGCAGCGCTGCGCTACTGCGCGGGCAAGGCCGGCATGATCCTGTCGGTGGTCAATGTGCCCGAAAGCTCGATCGCGCGGGAAAGCGGCCTGGCGCTGCAGATCCACGCCGGGCCGGAAATCGGCGTGGCTTCCACCAAGGCCTTCACCTGCCAGCTGGCGGTGCTGGCCGCACTGGCGCTGGAGGCGGCGCGCCAGACCGGGGCGCAGCCGGCCGGGCTGCTGCAGGATTACGAGGCGCAGCTGCGCCACATGCCCAGCCAGGTGGCCGAAGCCCTGGCCTGCGAGGCGGAGGTGCGGGCTGTGGCATCGCAGCTGGCGCGGTTCAGCCATGCGCTGTTCCTGGGCCGCGGCGCGCTCTATCCGCTGGCGCTGGAAGGCGCGCTGAAGCTGAAGGAGATCAGCTATATCCACGCCGAGGGCTATGCCAGCGGCGAGCTGAAGCACGGCCCCATCGCGCTGATCGACGAGGAGATGCCGGTGGTGGTGCTGGCGCCGCACGACGAGCTGTTCGGCAAGACCGTGTCGAACATGCAGGAGGTGATGGCGCGCGGCGGCAAGATCGTGATGGTGAGCGATGCCAGGGGGCTGGACGCCGCTGCAGACGGCATCTGGCAGCCGGTCCGCATGGCGCCGGTGCCGGGCCCGTTTGCCGCCATCGCCTATGCGGTGCCCTTGCAGCTTCTGGCCTATCACACCGCGGTCGAGAAAGGCACCGACGTGGACCAGCCCCGCAACCTGGCGAAATCGGTGACGGTGGAGTAGGGGGCGGCATATGCCCCGGCTCAGCAGCGGCAAATGTTTTCCTTAGGGAAAGAACCTGGAAAGGTCAGAGAATGAAGCCCTTGTTTATGACTATCTTTATGGCCCGCAGCGGATCCAAGTTCCTGCGCAGCCTTCTTAACCAGCATCCGGATATCCAGGATTTTGGAGAGTGTTTTCACGAAAGAGCCAAGAATTATGGCGATGAGGGGGCGCTTTTTTCCAAGCTCGGCGAAATCTTCCTGTCGCCAGCGCGGGTCAAGGGCATCCAGTTCCGCTATCCGCGCCATTTCAGCGAGTTTCCAGAAGTTGCCCGGCTCCTTGAGGCGCATCCCGAGGGGGTCAGGTTTCTTCACCTCAAGCGCAGGAACCCACTAAAGGGGGCTATTTCGCAGCAAAACTCTGAGAAGCTGAAGAAGAGCACCGGGAAAGCCCATCTTTTCAAGGCGTCAAATCCGGAGTTGCGCCAGAAATTGCTTCTTGATGTTCCGAGAGCCGTGAAGGAAGCGCATGACCGGGCGCGTTTGGATGAGGAGTACTTGGCTTGGGGGCGGTCTTTGTTCGATACGCATGAGGTCTATTACGAAGACCTTACGTCGGACAGAGAGCGGGTTGTGAACGGTATTTGCCGGTTTTTGCAGATTAACCCCTTCAAACCGGACAGTTTGAAGGAAAGCGATCTGATCAAGGTCACTTCG
>NZ_JBQKUH010000067.1:0-19933 GCF_054968485.1 Leisingera sp. G5_S3_59_S7 | reverse complement strand
AATCTGCTTCAGAGCCAATTTTGCACGCCGATTCACACTGATGCTTCGCAATTCCGGTCTTCCCGCCATTTCGCGGTCTGGCTCGGGCTGGTCCCAAGACAGAACTCCTCAGGCGGCAGAGACCGGCTAGGTCGGATCACGAAGATGGGCGATGGATATCTGCGTAAACTGCTTGTCGTGGGTGCTACCGCGGTTCTCAGACGTGTTGCCCATACGCAAACACAAATCGCTGAGTGGGTCCGGCGCTTGCTGGAGAAAAAGCCCGCCCGGTTGGTCAGCGTGGCGCTGGCGAATAAGACCGCCCGGATTGTCTGGGCCGTCATGTCGAAGAAGGAGGTTTACAAGCCGGCCTAAGATTTCGGGGCGCTTGAGAAACGCTCCATACGAGTTGCAAGGGCAATTGCTGTGATGATGACATTTGGTGCCGCAGCCGGAACACCCCGCGGCTTTGTCAGGGCGTCATAGCCCGGCAACTTGATAGGGACCCAGCTTGCGGACTTCATCAGGGCCAGCGGTCGAACGTGCCGCGCAAATAGGCCGGACAAATGACCGCTACGCATAAAGATCAAAATCACAAAGAAAACCCTTGCAAAACAGGAGCTGTCCACAAATGACAAAGCCCGCCCTCCTCTTCATAGCCGGATATGCCGCAGGCATCTGCGCGGCAGGCGAGATCTTCCAGAGCTTGCTTGTACCGCTCAATGGGCACGTGCAGTCTGGAAGAGAATGCTTGTGAACCGGGCATCATCTATCCCGCAGATTTCACCGATAATGACGCCGCCTGCTCAGTGTTTCGCCAATAGGTTTTCAACGCTTCCAATCAGTTCGTCGTTATACGCGCTGTAGCGGAATTCATCATAGAGAGCTTGCGCAACGTCCCGGTCATATTCTGCATTCACACCGAGAAGAATATGCTCGGCGAGGAACAAGGCCGCATTCCCCCAACCGGACAATGCGGCATTCAATAGGTAAACGGTGCCAACATAAGGATTTTTTGCGGTTCCTTCGCCTCGAAGCAACTTGATCCCATAATTGGTCATCGCGATGGGGTACCCCTGTTCTGCACCGCGCTTGTACAGGCTCGTGACCAGTTCAGGGTTGTTCTGATAGTAGTGGCAGTGCCGTTTTCCGTACAGCCATCCGAGAGCGGTATTCGCCGTTGCATTTCCCAGAGCCGCAGCCGCCTCAAGTTTGCCATGCGCAACTTCATTGCCCTCGCAAGCACTGTTCGCGAGTTCATTGGAAAACTGCCGCTGCTCTTGGAACTCAAAGATCTCAATCCCGGAATGTACCAGGTTAGCGCTGTCAGATCTGACGACGGCCCAATAGATATCGCTCTTAGTCGGATCAGCGCAGGCGGCAAATGGCGCGCTGAGAAATGTCAGAAACAAAATCAAATTTTTTAACATTTTCAAGTTCCTATCTGATGTTTGCGTTGTCCAAGCTGTACCTGCTGGTATGCTGCAAGAATAGCGTGCTGCAAAATTAGCGGGTCACTTAGGAGTTTGGAAATTCACTGCTGTGGCGCCTTCCAGAGTGCCCCGACCTATTCCGCGGCCTCCAAACATTTTGACAACCTTCGAACTCCGTCCCGATCCTCCAGTATGTAAAACCCTTGATGGTCTCCATTCACCGAAAAGGTTTTCTCCTCGCCGGTCTGAGGATCCGTGTATGCAATCGCCAGAATGAAGTTCAAAGGGCCGCTCGAGGGACCAAAAAAGGCTTTAGGGTGGAAGATGCCGGTTGCCTCATGCTGATCCACAAGCACCCGTGTTTCGTTCTCGGCGGACGCGCCGGAGAGCTCGATGCCTTCCATCGTCGCGCAAGCCAATGCATAGCGTCCATCAAGCCTGGATAGATCGAAGTCATCGGCGAATTGAGGGAGCAAATGTGTCAGCCCCTCGCAAAAATCATCAGCGTCTTGAGAAAAAGACAATCCGCAGCGGTTCTCCTCCTCCGCGTGCGCGGTTTTCAAAAAGCCAAGAACTGCAAGGCAAGTCAGTAGAGTGGTCTTCAATTTTAGCATCCTTGAGAAACATGACGGGTAGGGTAAATGCTGGGGACGACGCCCGCTTAATATGTACTTTGGGATACTAACCTTACATAGTTGCGTCCGGCAACGCTCGCCACACGGCGAGATGGTGGTACTCTGTTTTGGCGATCTTATCCGGTCTTGACCTGTCTGGGTAGCCGGGTCCGGAGAGTTTACTGTTCCTAAACGGGTGATCAGCCCCACTTGAGTGATCCAAATTGAAAGTTAGTGATGGCGTGGATGCCCCCGCCTAACGGCATCGCAGTGTGCCAAGGTGATGTTCTGCAGAATGTCACTTCGTAGGAGGAGCATCCATGACTGAAGTTAGCACTATAGGCGTCGATCTGGCAAAGAACGTGTTCCAGCTCCACGGCGCTCGCGCAGATGGCTCAGTTGCTTTTCGCAAGAAATTGAACCGGGCGCAGTTCCTCAATTTTCTCGCCCAACATCCTCGATGTGTTGTTGCCATGGAGGCTTGTGCTACGGCGCACAATTGGGGGCGTCAAATTACAGAACTGGGCCATGAAGTTAAGCTCATCGCGCCCATATACGTAAAACCCTTTGTCAAATAATGGAGAGGTGATCATTACTTGACTAGGACTAACCCGCTCCGCCATGGCGGAGCGGCAGAGATGTCATGTATTCAGTGGGAGCCACATCTGCGAGAAAATGGAACGGCTTTTGCAAGCCCATTCCTTCGGACAGAGGAGCTCATCATGACCCAACTTCGCCAGCGCATGCGCGCGGACATGCAGGTGCGCAATCTTGCTCTTAACACCCAGCTCTCGTATTTGCATCAGGTATCGTTGTTTGCACGTCACTTTGGCAAGCCACCAGACTTGCTCGGCCGTGAGGACGTCAGAACCTATCAGATTTATCTGACCAACGAGAAGAAGCTGACACCAGGCTCGATCCACATCGCCATTGCGGCGCTGCGCTTCCTCTACAAGGTGACGCTCAAGAGGGACTGGGTGCCAGAAGAGGCCCTTCCGCTTCCCAAAAAGCCGCAGAAGCTGCCGATCATCCTCAGCCCCGGCGAAGTGCAGCATTTCCTCAACTGCGTTTTCAACGTTAAACATCACGCCATCCTGACCACCTGCTATGCCGCCGGCTTGCGCATCTCGGAAGCCGTGCACCTGAAGGCGGCTGACATTGACAGCCAGAGAATGGTCGTCCGTGTCGAGCAGGGCAAAGGCCGGAAGGACCGCTATGTGATGCTGTCGCCCAAGCTTTTGGAGATCCTTCGCAATTACTGGAAGATGCGGAAGCCGAAGGAATGGCTTTTCCCCGGCGATCGCGCCGGCCGACCGATCACCAGGGACGCGGTGGGACAGGCCTGTACAAAAGCGCACGAGCGCTCGCGTTTGTCCAAACCCGTGACGCCGCACAGCTTGCGGCACGCCTTCGCTGTCCATCTCCTGGAGGCCGGAGCCGACGTGCGCACCATCCAGCTGTTGCTTGGTCACCGCAGCCTTGCGACCACCGCTCATTACCTGCGCATCGCCACCAACAAGGTCTGTGCCACCTCGAGTCCGTTCGAGCTTTTGCCGCGTCCGGCGCCCTCCCCGCTGCCGCCCGCCAAGCCTGAATACTTCTGAGGTCCCGGCGATGCCCCGTTCGGGGCCGGAAGTGGCGGACATTTTCCGTCGCTACGGCGAAGCCTACCGTGCCCGGCACTCATCTCTGTCGACCGCCCAGCAGCGCGTCATGACGGCAATCGAACTGTGCCGGACCGCCGCGCTCGGCGGCCATGTCGAGCAATGCGATCACTGCGGACATAGCCGTATCGCTTTCAACGGCATTGCCAACTTATTTGCACCCGGCTGAATGCGAAAGGCTCAGTCGATTTCCCCAGAAGCAGCGCTCAGGCGACGCAGTTCTGAACAGGCTTCATGCAGCGCTGAAAAGGCATTGCCGACACCTTGCCTGATATCACCGGCTTCTGCCGCATTCCGCACGGCAGTGATCACTTGCTTCGCAATCTCGGACGCATACCCGGTTGCCGTGGATTGGACGGCAGCTTCGATCTCACCGATATATAGCGGTATGTTGTCTTGAATATCGCTTTCAGACAAACGTGCAATGAAGGACTTCGAGGGCAATTCTTCCGCTAGCCTGGCGAGCAGCCGGATGTCACTTTCCAATTCCTCTTTTGTCACTGGCCCATCGATCGGGATTCTACAAGCCACGCAAATCTCCCTGTTTAGGAACAGTAAACTCTCTGGGCCCGGCTACCCAGACAGGTCAAGACCGGATAAGATCGCCAAAACAGAGTACCAGCATCTCGCCGTGTGGCGATCATTGCCGGACGCATCTATGTAAGGTTAGTATCCCTAAGTACATATTAAGGGGCAACGGCCCCAGCATTTACCCCACCCGTCACATTTCTCAAGGATGCTAAAATTGAAGACCACTTTAGTGACCTGCCTTGTTGTTCTGGGCTTTTTGCAAACCGCGCAGGCGGAGGAGGAGAACCGCTGCGGATTGCCGTCTTCTCAGGACGCTGATGATCTTTGCGAGAGGCTGACACATTTGCTCCCTCATTTCGCCGATGACTTCGATCAATCCCGGCTTGATGGCCGCTATGCATTGGCTTGCGCGATGATGGAAGGCATCGAGCTCTCCGGCGCGTCCGCCGAGAACGAAACACGGGTGCTTGTGGATCAGCATGAGGCAACCGGCGTCTTCCACCCTAAAGCCTTTTTTGGCCCCTCGAGCGGCCCTTTGAGCTTCATTCTGGCGATTGCCTACACGGATCCTCAGACCGGAGAGGAGAAAACCTTTTCGGTGAATGGAGACCATCAAGGGTTTTACATTCTGGAGGATGGGGACGGAGTTCGAAGGTTGTCAAAATGTTCGGAGGCCGCGGATTAGGCCGGGGCACTCTGGAAGGCGCCACAGCAGTGAATTTCCAAGTTCCCAAGTGAAACCGCTAGTTTTGAAGCATGCTATTCTTGCAGCATACCAGCAGGTACAGCTTGGACAACGCAAACATCAGATAGGAACTTGAAAATGTTAAAAAATTTGATTTTGTTTCTGACATTTCTCAGCGCGCCTTTTGCCGCCTGGGCTGATCCGACTAAGAGCGATATCTATTGGGCCGTCGTCAGATCTGACAGCGCTAACCTGGTACATTCCGGGATTGAGATCTTTGAGTTCCAAGAGCAGCGGCAGTTTTCCAATGAACTCGCGAACAGTGCTTGCGAGGGCAATGAAGTTGCGCATGGCAAACTTGAAGCGGCTGCGGCTCTGGGAAATGCAACGGCGAATACCGCTCTGGGATGGCTTTACGGAAAACGGCACTGCCACTACTTTCAGAACAACCCTGAACTGGTCACGAGCCTGTACAAACGCGCTGCAGAAGAGGGGTACCCCATCGCGATGACCAATTATGGGATCAAGTTGCTTCGAGGCGAAGGAACCGCAAAAAATCATTATGTTGGAACCGTTTACCTGTTGAATGCCGCCTTATCCGGTTGGGGTAATGCGGGCTTGTTCCTCGCCGAGCATATTCTTCTCGGTGTGAATGCAGAATATGACCGGGACGTTGCGCAAGCTCTCTATGATGAATTCCGCTACAGCGCGTATAACGACGAATTGATTGGAAGCGTTGAAAACCTATTGGCGCAACACTGAGCAGGCGGCGTCAATATAGGTGAAATCTGCGGGGTAGATGATGCCCGATACACATGCATTCTCCTCCAGACTGCACGTGCCCATTGAGCGGTACAAGCAAGCTCTGGAAGATCTCGCCTGCCGCGCAGATGCCTGCGGCATATCAGGCTATGAAGAGGAGGGCGATATCGTCCTTCCTCCGCTCTATGACAGCGAAGCGCATGTTGAATTTTTTGACAGTATCACCCGGCAACCGGAGCAGTATCACGCGTTCCTGTTGCTGCAAAAGGTGAACCTGCTGGAGGACACCCTAGGATATCTGCAGCGGTTTGGTGAGCCATATGCCGATACGACCATTCAGAGGTTGATCCGCGTTTTGCGAGATCCGGCGGAGGGTATTGCCCCCATAGATCCTGAAGCCTAAGGTGTCTGACGTCAGCGCCAATGGGCCAGTTGGCAGCCTGAGCGAAGAGAGGGTCTGGCATCTGGTTGGTTTGATTATGCGGCGGATCTCCGGTGAAGCAAGCGCCGGGTTTCGATAGTCTTTCGTTTGATCCTTTCTCGTCGTTTCAGGATGGTCTGGCCGCGCCCGAAGTAGACATCGGCCGGGGTGTGCCAGAGCACCTTCGCCGAACAGCAACGATCAATGCCCAAAACCTCGATGTCCATCAGACGCTCTTCTCCCCATCTATGCCCGCAACAATAGCGGCGGTTTGGTGGGAAGGCAGTTCAACCCATTAGCTCAACCAAGCACACGACCCAATTCTCATGGGCGGATTGTCGGGGTGGGCATATTTGGCTAAAGTTGGTAGTCAATAAAACGGCACCCGAAGGTGCCGCAAACTTAAAACTATGAACTTTCGGTAGCCACCACTCACACAACATCGCTACCGGACTGCAGCAGAGATTAAGGAACTCCCCTCAAGTGTCAACATGAGACTTCCTTGATTTCTGTTGCAAGCTTTCAAAAACGAAGCAAGAATTCCAAGCAGTTGAACTTTAACCGGTGCCAAACATGAGTGAAATTTCCAAACTCGCAGAGCTGCGAAAAATGCTGTTGGGGATGGAGCGAGCTCTGGGATTGGAGGATCTGTCAGCCGTGGAGCGGGATATTTATTATGCCGCCAGCGATATATCAGACAGCCAGGATGGTTTTCGCACAATCGGATTACAGAAACATTCGCTAGTCGCCGGGATCTCGCGGCCGACCTTCTTCCGTGCGCTGAAGTCTCTGGTGCAAAAAGGCTACCTTTCGCCAAGCGACACCTCCGACCGGGGCAAGTATGTCGTGAAACATCCTTCTGCTAAGAACTGACTTTTCACATGAGTGCCCGGTGGCTGATATGGGTCCGAGAGACCCTCACGGTATCTGGGCTATACATAGCGGCGTTCTGGTTGACCTCTTTGGTTTGGATGCCGATTCAAAATCTGTTCTTTGCAGAGTTCGATCATTTTGCCAGCCTCTTGTATCTGCCGTTCGGTGTCTATGTTCTGACGGCCTGGTTGTTGGGCTGGCGTTCGGCGCTGGCGATACTGCCGGGTGTAATTTATGTCTTCTGGGTTTTGGGCGGGACGAACATCGTTCTTCCAAGCCGGATTATTTCTATCGTCATTGTTATTTGTGTTGCTCCGGCCGTTTTCCACCTGCTGGCACTGATCGGTTTGGACATTCGCCCGAAGGCGGGCAAACAATCCTGCTGGATCTGTTTGATGACCGCAGGCATTTTGATCTCTGTCATTAAGTCCGTCCTGGTCAACAACGTATTGGGCAGCACTCCATCGGAGTATGTTGCCTACATGATTGGCGATGTGTCGGGGCTGTTCTTCTTGATGTTGGCCCTGATGCTGTTCTTCCGCAGCATGCGCTCCGTCGGCCATTGAGGTGGGCGCACCGGCACTCGTTGAGCGCTTCGTAAGGGTCATCCCTTGTTTTGGAAGTGAGCGAACATGCTTTGAGACCTCCTGAGCGTTCCACCGGAACATAAACCTTTCACCAACGAACTTCCTGCATAAAGTAAATGAGCGTCCTGCTGGCAGGCTCTGTGGCGCTCTGTTTCCTTCAGTGTCAGCGGGTGCCTTCGGGCGCCCGCTTTCCTTTTCGCCCCCAAGTCGCGTAATATCCAGTTGACTTCGACATAATACTCGAAGCCGCAGCCCATACTACCGAATGCTGCGTTTGGTCCGAACGGCAGCGGTGTTCGTCAGACCTACAGCATGTCCAGCCTGATCAATCGGCTGGTTGCGTTCACTTTTGCCGTGCAGCATCGTTTCTATCGCAGTTCGTCAAAATGGAACCGATCCGTGATACTTCCTCAATAAGCAGGTCGAGGTCCTCGCGCCTTGTGCGATGGTTGCAAATTGCCGCACGAAGACAGTGATGTCCGGCAACATAGGTGTCGGAAACCGCGGCGATGCCGGTTTCCTGCATCCGCAGCATGATCTCCGTGTTCAATTCACGCAGCTCGGCCTCTTGCATTCTTCCGGGAGAGTACCGGAAACAGACGATGTTGATTTCCGTTGGCGCCATCAGTTGCAGATCTGGCGCGCGCTCGATCAAGCCACTGAGATAGCGGGCCTGCGCAATGTTTTGATCTATTAGCCGGCCAAACTTCTCTACGCCATGCTCCTTAAGCGTCAGCCATATTTTCAACGCCCGAAACGCACGGGAGGTTTGGAGATTGTAATCATGCAGATACTCGGTCGCCGCGATACCGCGCGGTTTTTCCTCAAGATACTCTGGATGCACGGCAAACGTATTCCGATGCGTGGTTGCGTCCCGGACCAGCGCACAACCGGCTTCAAAGGGCACGTGCAGCCATTTGTGCGGATCGAGAGCCATTGAATCGGCCACTTCCAGCCCTTTGACCAATTGCCGGTTCTCCGGCGCGATTGCGGCCAGCGCGCCGATACAGCCGTCCACGTGGAACCAAAGTTCCTCAGCTTTGCAAAGGGCGCTGATCGCCGACAGGTCATCAATGGCACCGGTATTCACCGTGCCAGCGGTCGCAATAACGCAGGCAGGACGGTGGCCCGCCTCCCGGTCCTCGGCGATCATCTGCTTCAGAACACTTACATCCATCCGGTAATCCGACCCTGTGGGCACCCGCCGTAAGGCCTTGTTGCCCAGTCCCAAGAGCTCAACCGCCTTTTGATGGCAGCTGTGTACTTGATCGGAGCCATAAAAACGCAGCTGTTGCGGGATAGCAGCCACCCCTTCGGCCCGAACGTCGACGCTCGCCAATGCGTTGCGCGCGGCAGTCAGCCCGATGATATTGGCCATGGAGCCACCGCTGACCAAAGTCCCCCCTGCGTTTTGAGGAAAGCCCATCATCTGTTTCAGCCAGTCCACGACCTGGCGGTCCATCAAGGCTGCGGCGTTGTTACCGCCGCCAAGATTGGAACCATCAATGGCCGCAATGAACTCAGCCAACGCGCCGCTGAAACTGCCCGCCCCCATGTACCACATCCAAAACCGCGGATGAATGTTGCCCATCGGATAGGGCATCAGCAACTCCTGAAGGTCCCGATAAACTTCGGAAATCGGGTGCGGTTGGTTTGGCAGCGGTGCCGCAAACGCTTCCCTTACGTGAGTGGGCATATCTTTCCAGACCGGACGGTCCCGCACCTCCCGAATATGCGCAATAGCATCGTCAATGACCTGATGTGCTAGCCCTTGCAGCTCCTCCCAGTCGCGCGGGTCCAGTGTTTCTTCGGTCGAATCCTGACGTTGAATATCCATCGCTGCCCCTCCACAGTCGCTAACCAATTTTTTTGTCATCAGTCACAAATCCTTGGAGCCAGGATAGCACAATTGCGCGTTATGAGTGCTAGCGGCCAAAATGGCAGTTCAGAAACATTGCAGTCGTTCAGCCCATAGGAGTGAGTGGCGGTTTTGTCCCGCTCGTTTCCAGTTCGCCGAGGGTAATGCGAATGGCCGCGATCTCCGGCAACGGGCGTTCGTGTTTCGAGCGGCGAAAGTTCCAGGAGAGCCCAAGGCGGTCATCGTGATTTCGTGCTGCGCGCGCATGCAGTGTGAAAATTGCCGCAACAGCATAAATCTCTACGCTGCCGCGCGGCGGGAATAGCAGTCATTCATGCCACCCGCAGCGGAAACGGTAGGCCAACGATCAAGTCGCGGACGAAGCCGACTTTCACGGTGGACAACTCAATGTCCGCTCTGAGAGGTTTCGATACCTTGGATCTTGACTAACTGATGAAAACCACCACCAAGCTAATCAGAAACAGGATTCCCCAAAGCGTAATGTCTCCTACAGTGGTAAAAAACGGAATTCGCGGGTTTTGAAGAATAGACCTGAACACCTTGAGGGCTTTTACTTTTTTCACTTCTTCAATGCGCCTAGTATCGCCAAATCTCTCCAATCCAAGCGCCTGGATTGCTTCTCCGTTTTCACCCGAGTAAATCTCGGCTTCTATCACTTTTAAATAACCCCTGCAGCGACGTAGCCACATTAAGCTCCGGCTCTGTTGATAGAAAATAGCCAATATTATCAGAGGCACTACGGACAAGCCCATGGTTGACGGACTCTCGATCTCAGCTCTGAAGAACACCCAAACATACAGCGCTGACAACGCAGCAATCGCAAACTGTTGCGTCTTGGTCCTATCGCTTTCAATCCGATTAATACGTGCATGACACGCGCGATATTCTTCCACTAAGAAGCTGAATTTTTGCTCAGATAAAGACACCATAACCTCCTGCCAATAATGAACTAGAGTTACACAATTCAATTGAAGGTCAAGCGCGTAGATAGACATACGAATGCCAGTCATTTGGCGCTACCGAGACCTTGGAACTCTTGTCAAAGAAGCTGGAAGTGGCCATTTGCCCGACCTGCAGCATCCGTCAGAGTGGGCTCAGACCAGCCCAATGCATCCGCAGCGTGTCCCAAAGAACAGGCGACCTGACAACGGCCATTCAATCTGCCTGTAAAATCCAGGTGTCAGCGCGGTGCTGATTTCTGGGCTTGGCGGGAGGATTGGAGGGAGCACTATGCAAAGAGTCCAACTTCCCGCTGTCACCCCGAAACGAAGAGCCTGGAACAAGGGCCGGATCATCGGTCAGAAACGACCACTGTTGCCGAAACAGGTCTGGGCGATCCGAGCGCGGCTCGAACTGGCGGGCAACCTGCGCGATCTTGCGCTGTTCAACGTGTCAATTAATAGCAAGCTTCGCGGATGCGATCTGGTGAAACTGGCTGTAACCGACCTGGTGAGGGATGATCGCGTTCGCGAAAAAGTGTCCGTGATCCAGAGCAAAACCAAGCGGCCCGTTCAGTTCGAACTCTCTGAAAACACGCGGGGTACCATTGCCGCATGGATCAAGTCGCCGGAATTGATCGGCTGCCGCTTCATGTTTCCCAGCCGGTTTCACGACCGCCCGCATATCTCAACGCGCCAATATGGCCGGCTTGTGCGGGATTGGGTGGCGGCGATCGGGCTGGAGCCCAATGGATACGGCACCCATTCGCTGCGCCGGACCAAAGCAGCGGAGATATATCGCAAAACCGGAAATCTCAGAGCGGTTCAGCTTCTGCTCGGACATACCAAGGTTGACAGCACAGTCAGATATCTTGGCGTCGAACTTGAAGATGCGCTGAGCATCGCCGAGCAGATCGACATTTGAACCACCTTGGCGGGCGGCTCTTGCCGTTCGCCAATCCTGAGCGGACCTGCGTTCGCGACGCAGCGGCGGGGCGGATCGAGCCCACAGTGGGCAATGACAGCTAGGCCAAGAGAACGACATGGTGTGTTTGCGGCGGCCGCTCTCCCAGGGCGAACGAGGTCCGATAAGATCGGCCTCAGCAAAAACCAGCCGTGAAGGAGAACGACCATGTTGCATTATGTTGGTCTGGACGTGTCCGTCAAATCCGTGTCGATCTGTGTTGTCGATGAAGATGGCGAGGTGCTGGCGCGCGGCGAAACCAGTTCGGATCCGGACGAGATTGCATCGTTTATTTTCGAACATTCCGCCAAGCCCGAGCGGGTGGTGCATGAGAGTGGCATCCTGGCCATCTGGCTCACCCGCGAGCTGGAGAAACGCGGCCTTCCGATCATCTGCATTGATGCCCGCCTGGCGCACAAGGCGCTGTCTGGGCGGATCAACAAGTCCGATACCGGTGATGCCGAAGGGCTGGCGCATCTGGCCCGCACCGGCTGGTTCAGCCGGGTTCACATCAGAAGCGAGGCGTCGGAGCGGGTTCGCGTGCTCATTGGCGCACGGGAGCGCCTGATCAGGATGCGCAAGGACCTTGAAGCGCATGTTCGAGGCGTGCTGAAGGTTTTCGGGGTCTGCATGGGTTCAGTAGGCCGTGCAAACCTGCGGCAGGGCTTCCGCGACCAACTCGCCGGGGCAGGCCAGACCGACCCGGCGCTCGGCGTGATGGCTGACATGTTCATTCCGATCCACAGAACCCTGTGCGCGGCCGCGGAAGCGATGGATGAAGATCTCAGGCTCATCGCACGCGAAAGCGGCCTTGCCCGCCGCCTCATGACCGTCCCGGGGGTTGGGCCTGTCGTCGCGCTGTCCTTTATCGCTACCCTCGACAATGCGGAGCGTTTCCGGAGATCGAGGGACGTCGGCGCCTTTCTCGGCCTCACGCCGCGGCGGCACCAATCCGGAGACATGGACTGGTCCGGCCGGATATCAAAATGCGGAGATCGTGATCTGCGAAGACTGCTCTACTCCGCGGCCACCACCTTAATCACCCAGGTCAGAAAGCCATCACAGCTGCGCGCTTGGGCCAAGAGGCTGCAAGATCGGAAGGGCTTCAAGAAAGCCGCAGTGGCGGCATCCCGAAAGCTCGCTGTCGTCATGATGTGCATCTGGCGCGACCAGACAGTCTTTGAACCGGGAAAGGAACTTATCACCTGACAACCAACTGAGATCCCGCCCACAAGAGACAGGGCGGGTTCAGCGTCCTTCGGGACGGCGGCGGATCAAGCCAGTCAAAAGCGGCTGAAGGAGCGTGACGCTCACTTCGCGAATGACATTCTGGCTGGTCAGCTCCCGGACGCCATCAGGAAGCGGAAACACCGACTTCGTAGAGAACCAGGACCCCGAACGGCAATAGAACCCGCACTTGACGATCCCGCAAACAGAGAGCAGCTTTGGGTCGGTTGGGCGCTTCTGGCATGGCCGGTTGCGCCGACTTTGCAAATGGAGCTATCTGCGCTTCGCTTACCTTGAAGCGGGGCGCAGCATAGTCCTGGTCGGCCGAGCGGATCTGAAGGTCCGCCCTCGGGAAGGTTGACCAGATATTTCGCGCACGCAGCAGCGCCTTCGCTGCGCTCTGCATGAATGTCGTGATTGGGCTGGGCTTGAGCCGATCACGGTTGGCCTAGGACAAGCTGGCGCCGGTCTCTCGTCGCTGCACCACCGCAAGGCGGCAGTGAGCCCATGCCTTGGGCGATCAGCCCGCCGAGGATGGCGGAGGCCATGTTGCCGCCGCCGATGAATGCGATGGTCTCCATGGCTCAGAACCGGGTGATGACGGTGGCGCCGACCGACTGGAACCTGTCCATCTCCATCAGGGCCTGCGGGGCCTCCGCAAGGCTGATCTGCTGCCCCACCAGCCGCGCCGGATCGAGCCGCCCGCTCGCCACCATGTCCAGCATCGCGCCGTAGCGATGCGCCTGCATCCCGTGCGAACCGAGAAGTTCGATTTCCTGCCCCACGATCTTCGGCATCGGGACCGCGGGGGCTGCGTGCTCACCCAGCATCAGCCCCACCTGCACGTGCTTGCCGCGCGGCCGCAGGCACATGATCGAGTTCGTCATGGTCACGGGGTGCCCCAGCGCGTCGAGCGAGACATGCGCGCCGCCCTTTGTGGTCTCCCGGATGGCGGCGGACACGTCGGCGTCCTTGCCGTCGATGACCGCCACGGCGCCAAGCTCCTTTGCCATTGTCAGCTTGGCCGGGTCGAGGTCCACGCCGATCACGTTTGCCCCCGCTGCTGCCGCGATCATCACCGCCGAAAGGCCCACGCCACCGCAGCCATGCACCGCGACCCACTGGCCTGCGCTGACCTTGCCCTGGTCGATGACCGCCCGGAACGAGGTGGCAAAGCGGCAGCCAAGGCTGGCGGCGGTCGCGAAGTCCATCGTCTCAGGCAGCGCGACGAGGTTCAGGTCCGCCTGGTGGATCGGCACGTATTCCGCAAAGGAGCCCCAGTGGGTAAAGCCCGGCTGTTCCTGGTCCAGACAGACCTGCTGGTTACCAGAGTGACATTCCGAACAGCTGCCACAGCCGCAGATGAAGGGCACGGTGACCTTGTCGCCGACCTTCCAGTTCTTGACTTCCTTGCCGACGGCCTCGACCACTCCGGCCAGCTCGTGCCCTGGCACATGCGGCAGGTCGATGTTGCTGTCATGCCCCATCCAGCCGTGCCAGTCGCTGCGGCAGACTCCGGTCGCGGCCACCTTGAGCACCACGCCATGCGGCTCTGGCGTTGGATCGTCTACGGTCGTGAGCTTGGGGGGTTCCTGGAAGTTTTCGAAAAGGACGGCTTTCATGGCAGGGACTTTCAGATTGGGGTGATTTAGAGGACAGATTACCGCCCGGCACGTGAAATACCTTTGCCATTCTCCTTCACTGGGGCGATATTTGGGGTAGTATCCCCTATGCGTGACCGGGAACGAGGAAGAATCCGCCCCATGCCCGAGATTGACGGCGTCAACGCCGAGCTTCTGACACTGCTGCAAGACGACGGCCGAATGACCAATGCCAAGCTCGCCGAACGCATTGGGATGAGCGAAACCCCCTGCTGGCGGAGGCTGAAACGTCTCGAGGAAAGCGGCATCATCGAAGGCTACCAAGCCAATCTGAATCGCCGGAAGCTGGGCCTCGGCGTCATGGCCTTCGTCCAGCTGCGCTGCTCCGAGCACGACCAAGTGGCCACCGCCGAGTTTCAGCGTATCGTGCAAACGACGCCGAACATCCTTGCCTGCCACAACACCACTGGAGCGGACGATTTCCTGCTGATCGTGGTGGCGAAGGATCTCGACGACTACAGCGCCTTCGTCGACAGCACGCTACGACGGCTGCCCGGGGTGACCAGCATCCGCTCCAACCTGTCGCTGAAGGAGATGAAGGCGTCGAGCAAGTTGCCGGTAACGTCAGTTGCCGGCAATTGAGCAGCCTGCTGGTCAGTCGGAACCAGAGAGCCTGTTTGGCGAACTTGGCGCTTTCGGCCCAAAGCTGCCATCCAAACACCTCCACCGATGCTTCCGCGCTGTCCGTCAGACCGGACTTTCGCTGCGATCGCGAAAACGGGTGAGAAGCGAAGGCGCAAGTTGCGGACCAAGTCACCATTACACTTCCCTGCTCATTTGGCAGCTCGTGGGCCGAATGGGCTTTCGTAGCATTTTGCAGCACATCCACGTTAATGAAAATGGGTTCTTGGTCTTTCCCGTCAACAAGGCCATCAATCCTAAATTGGACCAAGAGTGGGCCTGCTGGATACAAGCCGCCGGTTTCACCTTGCATCCGCTCTCTTGGTCCAATTTAGGCTTTCTGGCGCATTCAAGAAAAACTCTGGCCGAACAGTTCCGGCAAAACTCTTCATCGACGCAGTATCATCGGGTCATGTCGAGCGCTCCGTCCATCGAACTGTCCGCGATCCGTACGAGCCAGCCCGCCGCCGTTCTGGCGCTGCTGCAGGCGAACAGCGCGCTGAAGGACGCCAACCGGCGCCTGGAGCACCTCGTGTCCGAGTTGATCCGAGGCATGGACTCCGGCCAGCGCCTTTCCACCTGCCAGACCCGCACCCCTCGTAGCCGAGTTCGGTGACTGGCTACAGGCACAGCGACTGCGGGTCTCTGCAAAATCGCACCTGGGTGAGAAGCTGACCTATATCCACCGCCAGTGGGCCGGCTTGCAGACTTTCCTCACCGACGGCCGCGTCGAGATCGCCTCCAACGCCGTGGAAAACCTCATCCGCCCGATCGCAGTTGGTTGGTCATTATGCACCCCCTTCGTAAGTGCTTGGAAACATTGATAGCTGGTCTTCGTGATCAGCGCGACACGGGCGTCCCTTTCGCGCGAGTGCGTTTTTGACCTTGTCCGAATGCAGGTCAGCCGTCCGGATTTGGTACGGCGCGCCGTCCACCACCTGATTTGCAGGCAGAATACCGTCCTTTATCAGCCTACGGATGACGTGATTGGTCACCCCGAGCTCTTTCGCTGCCTCGGTCATTGTGCGCCACGGGCCATCCTTGTCAGCAGACAGGTATCCGTGAATGTCATTCACACGCCGGATGGATGAAACGCGTTTCGCATTCCAGGTCTTGCCCTGACCTGTCGGCATTCCCATGCGGTTGAGACAGGCAGCAATCGACTCGTCCGGCCAGCGGCCCGCCATCTCGCGGATGATCCCCAGCGCCTCTTCACTGGTGCGGGCATTGTGCTCGCCGCTCTTCGGCTTCTTGACACGCAATTCCGTGTGCCGCCCGCCCTTCCAGTGAACGACCAGAACGATTTCGCCTGCATCGTCGTCAATATCCGCCACGATGTCTTCGATCAGTGTTCTGAGCAATCGTTGCTTGTCGCGCATGGATGTCGCCGGAGCTGTCCAGGCGGTCTCAAGGTCCTGCGCCAGCCCTTCAAGGCGCGTGACATCTACCTCCGGTGCTGCTGCAATATCCGTATCGAGACGCTGCTCGAAACTTCGAGCGCGTCCCAAGGCTTCTTCCCACCGTTTCTCCAGTTCTGATGCGATAAGGCGGTTATCCGGGTCACAGGCGGCATAGCGTCGTTCCGCCAAGGATGCGTCGTACCGGGCTTGCTGCAACTCCATCTCGAGCACCAATCGCTTGTCTTCGATGGCTTGGTTCAACATGGCACGTGCCTCGATGGCGGCGTCGATGGCAAATGGTGCCACGGCCTCAAGAACAGCATCTGTGATGAGCTTGTCGGGCCGGAACCCACCAAAGGTGATGCAGCGTTTCTGTCCGAGGAGAAGGTTTGGATTGTCACAGCGGTAGACGGGGCGGGGCTTGCGGCCTGTATAGACCACATGCAACCGTCGACCGCATCTCGCACAGCAGAGGAGACCG
This sequence comes from Leisingera sp. G5_S3_59_S7, assembly GCF_054968485.1. Lineage (NCBI taxonomy): Bacteria > Pseudomonadati > Pseudomonadota > Alphaproteobacteria > Rhodobacterales > Roseobacteraceae > Leisingera > Leisingera sp. G5_S3_59_S7. The sequence goes on along the minus strand of NZ_JBQKUH010000067.1, from coordinate 3,213 downwards.
GCCAGGAGCGCGCCGCCGCCGCGACCGGATTTGACCCCGCCAGCACGTCCGAAAGCGTTCTTGGCCAGTTGCGCCTGATTGCGTTCATATTCCTCCCAATCGATATAACCGACATGGTGGTCTCTGATGACCACATCCCAGTCTTCGGGGGACTTGCGGTTCTTGTAAGTGACATGCGCGCGGCCGTCCCGGATTTTTGCTTGCCGCCCGGTCTTACCATAGGCGTAGACCCCGGCATAAAACATGTTCTTCAAGACGCTGATCACGTTGCGGTAGCGAATGGGCTGCCATTCGAAACTTGTCAGTCGAATGCCATCGGAAGGCTTGGGGAAATGAATGCCCTCACCGGACATGGCCAGAAGAACCTGCCGGGCGCTTCCGAGTTCGCGGAACCGGCAGAAGATCTGCCGGACGACCTCCTGGATGCGGCGATCGGGATCGAACATCACCCCGGCGTCACGATCCCAAAGGTAGCCGACTGGCGGGGTATAGCGCAGTTCGCCTCGGCGCGCTTTCGCCCTTGCGGCTTCAACCATGCGCGTGCGCAGAACGCCGAGCTCGAACTCGCTGATGCTGCCCTTCATGCCCAGAAGCAGCCGGTCATTGGGATGGCGCGGGTCGTAGACGCCGTCATGATCCACGACACGCGCATCTACCAGGCCGCAAAGCTCCAGCATGTGATGCCAGTCGCGCCCGTTGCGGGCCAGACGCGACACTTCCAAGCAGAAGACCGCGCCGATCGACCCAGAACACAGCATGGCGACAAGCCGTTCGAAGCCGGGCCGGGCCTGGCAGCCGCTGGCTGATACACCAAGATCGTCGTCGATGACATCAATCCCGGCAAAGCCATAGCCACGGGCCATCTCGACAAGATCGTATTGCCGGCGTTGGCTTTCGAGGTTCGTCATGACCTGACTCTGTGTCGACTGGCGCACGTAGATCACAGCCTGACGCTTCAGCAGCTCCGGTGGAAACGTGAGGGCCATGTCATTCATCGCTTTGCCCTCCCGGACCGGTTCTTGCCGCGGTCAGGAGCACCTGGGCCAGCGCTGTCACGATCGAACGGTATTCCGGTTCCGTCAGCAACGCCGGCTGTGTCAAGGGCAGTGGCAACTGGGTTGGTGTCAGGATCTCGCGATGCTTCATTCGGGGCCTCCATGGGTGAATCGTCACCCTTGAAGCCTCGCCGAAAACCAAGGTGCCCGAGAACCGAATGAAGTTCGAAAAGCGCATCCGCGGACGCCAATGGTGCGCCAAGCTCGAAACTCTGACAAACCGAAGCATCCAGAATCCAAGCGGGTGCCAGGATCGCGATCCCCGCATCGCGCTCGATCCCAACATGTTGGCCATCACCGCGATTGAGCGTGCGGAAAACCTTCACGTCCGAGCCAAAATAGGCATGCCATCGATAATGAACCCGGTAAACTTGCCCGACATGGGCAGAATGAACGGGAACTGGCCCTGACGAGAAAGAACGCCCTCTTCGCCGGCCATGATGAAGGCGGTTGCGCCTGGGGCCGTATCGCTTCGCTCATCGCCACAGCAAAGATCAACGGCGCCGAGCCCTTCGCCTACCTCAAGGCCACCCTCGAAGCCATCGCTGCAGGTCACCCTGCCAGCCAGCTCGACGAGCTCCTCCCCTGGAATTTCCAGCCGTCAAGTTGAAAGGCCGGTGCCCTCCAGACGCCGCTTACCTTGCAACCAATCCCAGCCCGGAAGACTTGCTAAGGAAGTTTGACCTGGTCACAGAAGGTTCCTTTGGAAAGTCGAAATACTATGTGATCCGAACATGGGGAGGGGAACTGTCTGATTTGCAAAAAATAGCGAAGTTGCTTGGAGGCTATATGGTGGCTATCGGTTCTGAAGAAGAAAACCAGTTCGTTTTTAGTCTAACGATGCAGGACGAAGGCCACTGGATTGTCCAAGATGGACAGTATAATGGCCCGATGATCGGACTAGCACAAGAGGAAGGTGCCGAGGAACCGGACGGTGGCTGGTATTGGCTAAATGGTGAGCCGTTAGTCTACCTAAATTGGAAGCCTGGCGGACCAGAGAATTATAAGGGAGACCAATCACTAGCGCATTTCAAGACGAATTGGGGACCCGCGCCGTCCCCCCACTGGAATGATATGAGACCAGTTCTCCACTCTTTTGTTGTCGAAGTTCCTCAAAGTTGATCGTTTAGTGTTCTCCTGAACTTGAGGTCGGCTTCTTTGGTCACGCCCGGCCTAGTCAACGGGCGGTAGCCCAGCCCTTTCTCGCATTCTAGTATCTACGTCTTCCCTATTTTTTCCTGTCAAAAACTCATCATAATAAACTACCCAGGTGGGAACCGGTCGGTTTCCATATTTTTCTTTCCAATATGAGGTATTTCCCACATAGATTCCGCGTCTGTGGTTTGGACCGGGATATCGGCTTCTATCTCTCCTTACCACGATCTGACCGCTATAGTCGCACTTGAGCTGACCGTTTATCCAAACTCGCACATACCCTGTTTCGTCCGCAGCAAAGTTAGTATTGACGACGATATCAATCCAAGAGCGCTTAGCCGCCGCCATTCGGAAAATATCTTTACATACATTTCCATGCTTTGCTCCGGCAACAAGGCCACCCGTGGATGCCCGTGACATATCAATTAGTGACACAAAGATAGCATCACGACTTCCATGATCAGACTGGACGAATGCAATTAGCGGAAAGTTATCCCCGCCCATCTTCCACTGGCCAAAGAATGGGTACAGTCGATCCTTGCCCGGCAAGGAAGGCGCGGAAGACACAAAGAAGCTCCAGCCAAACCATATGTCCTTCCCTATTCTGGCCGTTGTTGCTCTTTTCGATTCTCTGATTTCACTCCGCAACCTGTTGTTGCGGCAATCAGAACCAGTACAAAAACCATTCCTCAACTCGTACCGCTCGGAGCGATGGCCCCGGCGTACCGGTTCACCTGCAACACTGTATCGGAAAGCGTCCTTGAACAACCTCATGTTGGGGTCAAAACCTTTCGGTGGCCTGTCGGCAAAGGCGAGAGAAGTAACAGAAAAAAAGGCGACAGCAGATATGGTGAAAAAGTTAATGATCCTCATTATTTCTACCTTTTCACAACCAAGCATTGCTCTTCATTAGACCATTTTCACGTTGATTAATCAATAAAGCCTGATGCGAGGAGTGTTTTTGGTTTTTGGAAAGAAGTGAACTGCTCCAGCCTCGATGTGG
>NZ_JBQKUH010000066.1:0-20027 GCF_054968485.1 Leisingera sp. G5_S3_59_S7 | reverse complement strand
GGTCTCCCGCGGGCATCAACCATGCGCAGACCTGCGTTGCATTTATGCCTGCGGACGTGCGGTTTTTGCGTTTGATCGTAAATCCCCGGGCGGCGCACCTTGTTTCACCCCGGGCGGCCCTCTACATCGGCGCCATGAGATTTCACCTGCCTTTCCTGAAAAGACAGCCGCTGGTGGCGGTGGTGCGCCTGAATGGCGCCATCGGCATGCCCGGCCGCGGCTCGCTCAGCGATGCTGCGCTGACCCCGATCCTGGAACGTGCCTTCCGCAAGGGCAAACCTGCCGCGGTCGCGCTGGAGATCAACTCCCCCGGCGGCTCGCCGGTGCAAAGCTCGCTGATCGGAGCCCGCATCCGCCGCCTGGCTGAGGAACTGGATATCCCGGTCTATGCCTTCGTCGAGGACGTTGCGGCCTCGGGCGGCTACTGGCTGGCGGCCGCTGCGGATGAGATATGGGCTGACGCCAGCTCGGTGCTGGGCTCGGTCGGGGTGATCTCCGCCGGCTTTGGCGCCCATGTGCTGCTGGCCCGTCAGGGCGTGGAGCGCCGCGTCTATACCGCCGGCGAAAGCAAATCCATGCTGGACCCGTTCCGCCCGGAAAACCCCGAGGACGTGCAGCGCCTCAAGGTGATCCTGAACGACATCCACGCAAATTTCATCGACCATGTCACCGAACGCCGCGGCGCCAAGCTGAAATCGGACGAGAATCTGTTCACCGGAGAGATCTGGCTGGCGCGGCGGGCTGAAGAGCTGGGGCTGATCGACGGTATCGGTCACCTGAAACCCAAGATGCAGGAGCGTTATGGCGAGAAGGTCCGCTTCCGCCGCTACGGCCTGAAAAAGCCGTTCTGGAGCCGGTTCGGCATGCGGATGGCTCAGGACGCGCTGGCCGGGATCGAGGAACGTGCCGAATACGCGCGTTTCGGGCTCTGACGTGCTGTTCAAGATCGTTGCAATCTTTCTGGCGGTGATGGCGGTGCTTGCGATGTTCGGCAAGCTGCGGTTTCCCGGTCAGAAGCAAATCAATTCCAGGCGCTGCACGTCCTGCGGCCGCTTCAAGATCGGCAAGGGGCCGTGCGCCTGTAGAAAAGGGGATCGTGGCAAATGATGCCATGGCTGTATTCGGCGCTTGGTTTGGTGATTCTGCTGCTGGCGGGCGACGCGCTGGTGCGCGGCGCAGTGAACCTCAGCTTGCGGCTGGGGGTGCCTGCGCTGATCGTCAGTCTGACCATTGTGGCCTTTGGCACCTCAGCGCCGGAGCTGCTGATTGCAGTTAACGCGGTCTACGAGGATGCAGACGGCATCGCGATGGGCAATGTGGTCGGGTCCAACACCGCCAATATCCTGCTGGTGCTTGGCATCCCCGCGCTTTTGCGGGCGCTGCACACCAGCGAATGCAGCACGCGCAGGAACTATGTCTTCATGCTGGGCGCCTCGGTGCTGTTCATTGGTCTGGCCTTCAGCGGCACTTTCACCTTTTGGTCCGGCCTGATCCTGCTGACCGCACTGGCCGGGGTGCTGGGCGTGGCCTTCCGCGACGCGCGCAACCACCGCCGCAACGGTAATGGCAACGGCTGCGCCGCGGATACAGACCTGGAAGAGATCGAGGAAGCCGATCCGGACATGCCGTATTGGCGCGTCGGCATTTACCTGCTGCTGGGCCTGATCGGCCTGCCGCTGGGCGCCGACCTGCTGGTCGACAACGCCTCGATCATCGCGCGTCTTTACGGGATCAGCGAAACCGTGATCGGCCTGACCCTTGTGGCGGTTGGCACCTCGCTGCCGGAACTGGCCACCACCACGATGGCGGCACTGCGCCGTCAGGCGGATGTGGCGCTGGGCAACGTGATCGGCTCCAATATGTTCAACCTGCTGGCCATCATTGGCATTGCCACATTTGTCGGCCCGATCAGTGTCGACCCTGAGTTCCTGCAATTCGACCTTTGGGTGATGCTCTCCGCCTCGCTGCTGCTGATCCCTTTTGTGTTCTTCAAACAGGATATCACGCGGATCTGGGGAATTATCCTCAGCGCGCTCTATCTGGCGTATATGTCCGTCCTGTTCTAATTCTATGCCGGCAGCAGCAGGGGAGGCGCAGATGCGGGCATTGGTGACAGGAGCGGGCAGGCGGCTGGGCCGGGCAATGGCTTTGGAGCTGGCGGCGCGCGGCTATGATGTTGCCGTCCACTATGCAACCTCCGCCCAGGATGCCGAGGAGACTGCCGGTGGAATCCGCGCTCTGGGCCGCCAGGCGGCAGTGCTGCAGGCGGATCTTTTGGACGAGGCGCAGGCCCAGGCGCTGCTGTCCATGGCGGCGGCGGCATTGGGCGGGCCGGTAACCTGCCTGGTCAACAACGCCTCTGTGTTCGAGCACGACACGCTGGCCAGTGCCACACGGGACAGCTGGGACCGCCACCTGAACAGCAACCTGCGGGCCCCCTTCGTTCTGCTGCAGGCCATGGCGGCGCAGGATGTGCCGCTTGAGCAGGACCCAGGCGGAGAGCCGCGCGCCTGGGGGCTGGCAGTCAACATGATCGACCAGCGGGTGCGCAAGCTGACGCCTGAATTCATGAGCTACACCCTGGCCAAGTCTGCTCTGTGGACGCTGACCCGCACCGCGGCCCAGGCATTGGCGCCGCAGATCCGCGTCAATGCCATCGGCCCGGGTCCGACCCTGCAGGGGCCGCGGCAAACCGCAGGGCAATTTGCCCGCCAGCGCCAGGCCACGATTCTGCAGCGCGGCGCCGGAGAAGAGGACATCACCGCGGCGCTGGCCTATTTGCTGCAGGCAAAGGCGGTGACCGGCCAGATGATCTGCGTCGACGGCGGCCAGCACCTGGCTTGGCAGACCCCGGACAGCGACGGGCTGGAATGACGCAAACCGGGGTAAATCATTCCTCATTGCCGCAAGTTTTGCACCGGTACAGATGCCGTTACGGAAGCGTTACAAAAGTGCCTTTAGTTTCAGAACCTTGACAGGCCTGGTAAAAAATAAACCAATAAATCAGTACCTTAACAATGTGCCTAAATTATAGGCATCCGTCCGAAACCAGCCGGAAATAAGGAAAAACGCGGGATAGCCCAAACTTATCTCCGTAGTTATCCACAAGATCCGTGGATTTTCCCGCTCTTGATCCGGACAGGCAAACATTGCAGCCAAGGGCGGGGAATCATATGTCTGTGCGCATGAACGACCAGCCTGCCGAAACACCTCCGGATTCGCCCGCCTGCAAGCCCAGAACTGGCTATGCTGTGATCCAGGATTACGTGAAGACTCTGGACGCATCACCCGGGGTTTACCGGATGCTGGATGCGGACAGCCGGGTGCTCTATGTCGGCAAGGCGCGCAACCTAAAGGCGCGGGTGTCGAATTATACCCGGCCCGGAAACAGCCCGCGGATTGAGCGGATGATCGCGCTCACCGCCTCGATGATGTTCTTGACCACCCGGACAGAGACCGAGGCGCTGCTCTTGGAGCAGAATCTGATCAAGCAGCTGAAGCCCAAGTACAACGTGCTTTTGCGCGATGACAAAAGCTTCCCGAACATTCTGGTCGCCAAGGATCACGCCTTTCCCCAGATCAAGAAGCACCGCGGCGCCCGCAAGCAAAAGGGCAGCTACTTCGGCCCCTTTGCCAGCGCAGGTGCGGTGAACAGGACATTGAACCAGCTGCAAAAGGCGTTCCTTCTGCGCAATTGCTCGGATTCCATGTTCGAGACCCGCACGCGCCCCTGCCTGCAATATCAGATCAAACGCTGCACTGCGCCCTGCACCGGGCTGATTTCGGCAGAGGATTATGCTGTCAGCGTGCGCGATGCCGAACGCTTCCTGTCCGGGCGCTCCACTAAAATCCAGGAGGAGCTGGCGGAACAGATGATGGCCGCCTCCGAGGCGATGGAGTTCGAGCGCGCCGCCGCCTTACGCGACCGGATCAAGGCGCTGACCCAGGTGCAGACCTCGCAGGGCATCAACCCGCGCGGTGTGGCAGAGGCCGATGTGATCGGCCTGCATATGGACGGCGGCCAGGCTTGCGTGCAGGTCTTTTTCATCCGCGCCAATCAGAACTGGGGCAACCAGGATTTCTATCCGCGGGTGGATGCCGACAACAGCCCGGCTGAGATCATGGAGGCTTTCCTTGGCCAATTCTATGCCAACAAGGAGCCGCCGCGGCAGCTGATCCTGTCCGACGCAATTGAGAACGCCGACCTGATGGAGGCGGCGTTGAGCGAGACAGCGGACCGCAAGGTCGAGCTGCTGGTGCCCCAGCGCGGCGAGAAGACCGAACTGGTGGCCTTTGCCGTGCGTAACGCCCGCGAAAGCCTGGCCCGCCGCATGGCTGAAAGCGCGACCCAGGCAAAGCTGCTGCGCGGCCTGGCCGAGGCCTTTGGCCTGGAGGGCCCGCCGCACAGGATCGAGGTCTACGACAACTCACACATTCAGGGCACCAATGCGGTGGGCGGCATGATCGTAATGGGGCCGGAGGGCTTCATGAAAAACGCCTACCGCAAGTTCAACATCAAGGGCGACGATCTGGTGCCGGGCGATGACTTCGGGATGATGAAAGAGGTGCTGAACCGCCGCTTCTCGCGTCTCTTGAAAGAGGATCCGGACCGCGGCAAGGGCCTGTGGCCGGATCTCCTGCTGATCGACGGCGGCGCCGGGCAAGTCTCGGCCGTGGCAGAAATCATGGAGCAGCACGGCGTGCAGGATATCCCGATGGTGGGTGTCGCCAAAGGCGTGGACCGCGATCACGGCAAGGAGGAATTCTACCGCCCCGGTGCGCCTGCCTTTGCTCTGCAGCGCAATGATCCGGTGCTCTATTTCATCCAGCGGATGCGGGATGAGGCGCACCGGTTCGCCATCGGCACCCACCGCGCCAAACGCGCCAAGGCCGTCAGCGCCACACCGCTTGACGAGGTCCCCGGGGTTGGCGCCTCCCGCAAGCGTGCGCTGCTGGCCCATTTCGGCAGCGCCAAGGCGGTAAGCCGCGCAAACTTGGCTGACCTCAAGGCGGTGGAGGGCATCTCCGAGGCGCTGGCCGAACGCATCTACGACCACTTCCATGCCAGCAGTTGAGATAAGCCCTTGAAAACCGGAACCTTCCCTTGTTCATCTGGCCAAAAATATCCCCGCCGGAGGCATCCGGCCCCGCGGGGCGGATTTTTGTCTGCCATCCGCTTCCCACGCGCCAGCCAGCCGGATAATGTGCCCGCATGAAATGGAACCTGCCAAATATCCTCACCCTGCTGCGGCTCATCGCTGCGCCCGGCCTAGCGGTGATGTTCCTCTACTTTTCGCGGCCATATGCGGACTGGTTCGCTCTGCTTTTGTTCATCACCGCCGCGGTGACAGACTGGTTTGACGGCTACCTGGCCCGGGCCTGGAAGCAGGAGACCAAGATGGGCGCGATGCTGGACCCTATCGCCGACAAGGCGATGGTGGTTATCGCGCTGATGATCCTGGTCGGCTACTCGGCTGAGCACTGGACCCCTTGGCTGGTGCTGCCCGCCACGGTGATTCTGTTCCGCGAGGTGTTCGTCTCGGGTTTGCGCGAATACCTTGGCGACACCGCCGGCACGCTCAAGGTCACCAAGCTGGCCAAGTGGAAGACGACCGCTCAGATGCTCGCCATCGCCACGCTGTTCTCGCAAGGCATCTTCGAGCATTACCTGGTGATGTCGTCCTTTGGCATGGATGATCAGATCTACAGCCAGATCATTGCCGGCGAGCTTGAAGACCTGTTCGGGCTGCGATGGAAGGAGGCCGGGGTGTTCTGGACCGGCCGCATCGGGCTGTGGCTGCTATGGATTGCGGCAGCGCTGACCGCGCTCACCGGGCTGGATTACCTGCGCAAGGCAATGCCGCATCTGAAGGAGGCACATTGATGGACGTTCTGTATTTCGCTTGGGTGCGCGAACGCATCGGCCTGCCGCGCGAACAGGTGGAGACCTCTGCCGCCACGGTGGCAGATCTGGTCGAGGAACTGCGCGCGCGGGAAGAGCGTTATGCTGCTGCCTTTGCTGACCTCTCTGCCTTGCGGGTGGCGCTGGACCAGGAATTGTCGGATTTCGATGCGCCCCTGGCAGGGGTGCGCGAGGTGGCCTTTTTTCCGCCGATGACCGGGGGCTGACGCGATGCGGATTTCCGTCCAGAAAGCGCCGTTTGAGCTGGGGGCCGAAAGCGATGCCTTCGCCGCGGGTGTGGAGGGCGCGGGCGCGGTGGTGACTTTCACCGGCGTTGTCCGCGATGCCGATCAGGGGGGGCTTGCTGCGATGGAGATCGAGCATTACCCGGGCATGACCGAGAAGGCGCTGGCAGCCATCGCTGAAGAAGCTGTGAAACGCTGGTCGCTGGCGGATGCGCTGGTGATCCACCGCCACGGCCGCCTGGCCCCGGGTGAGCGCATCATGATGGTCGCCACCGCCGCCCGCCACCGCAAGGATGCGTTTGAGGCGGCGGAGTACCTGATGGACTACCTGAAATCCCGTGCTCCGTTCTGGAAGAAGGAAATCCTGGCCAGCGGCGGCTCGGACTGGGTGGCCGCCAAGGACGCCGACGAAGACGCCTTGAAGCGCTGGTGATCCGCGTATCCGGTGCAACCTGCGCAACCGTGTCGGGGGGGCTCCCTCCAGCTGTGCGATCCTCACAGATGATCTCCGTCTGTTGGGCCCGGCGCCGCGCTGACGCGCGGCGTTTTCATTCTGCAGAGAGGGCCTGAACGGTCAGGTCTGCCTATCCAGGCCTGTTCCAAGTTTGATTGAAGAATGGCGCGTCAGGGACAAGCGCGCATCGCGGCGCCTGCGGCCTCCTTGACCCGCCGGCGGTGCGAAGCGGCCAACGCCGCGCGTCAGCGCGGCCTGCAGGCGCGGGAGTGCCCCGTTCGACCGCTCAGTGCGGGATCTGGCCGCGCAGCTCTTCCGCCTCGCGGCGGGCCTCGCGCAGACCGTCCATCGCGGCGCGCAATTCGGCTTCGGTCTGGGTCAGCTGGTTGGTCAGCTCCGCCTCGCGCTGCTGCAGATAGGTGATCGCCTGGTCGCGGGTTTCCTCCGCCTCGTGCAGCTCCTGACTCATCCGGTCGAGGTCGGCTACATCGCTTTGCCTGACCCGGGTAAACCGGTGCACCAGCCAGTTGGCGAACCAGCCCAGGGCAAAGGCCGCAAACAGGATGATCGCGGTGGTGATGATGAACTCGGTCCTGTTCATTGCTCTGTAGTCTCCTGTGCGTCCTCTGAGCCGTCGGCGGCCTCTTCGCCGGTGCGGTCTTCACCGGTGCTGCCTCCAGGGCTTTCCGCCGAAGCAGCCGGGCGGATCAGCTTGAATTCGATGCGGCGGTTGGCCTCGCGGCCCTCCTCGGTGCCGTTATCGGCAATCGGGGTGCTTTCGCCATAGCCTTTGGCAGCAAAGGTCGAGGTCACCACCCGCCGCGCCCGCAGCTCGTTCAGCACCGATTGGGCCCGCGCCTGGCTGAGGTTCTGGTTCATCGCTTCTCGGCCCTGGCTGTCGGTGTGGCCCTGGATCTCCAGCCGCACCGGGCCGCAGCGGCCCAGGATTTCGGCGATCCGGTCCATGGTTCCGGCGCTGTCCGCCGCAATCGTGGCAGAGCCGGGCTCGAATGTGATCTTGCCTTCGCTCTGCGCGCTGGCCAGCTGCGCCTCGCACAGTTCCGGCGGCAATGGCTTGTCCTTGGGTTCCGGCGGCTTCTCGTAGGTGATGTCGAGCCCATAGGTCTCGGCCTCGCCCAGCTTGGCTGACAGGAAGCGGGCGATCTCCGCCGGCGCGTCCTTGCGGTAGCTCATGCCGCGCAGCTCCACGTTCCCGGGAGTCACCGTGACCGCGCCGCGCTGCAGATAGGACAGTGCTTCCAGACCCGCCAGCACCCGCACCGGCCAATCTGCGGGCAGGTTGGCGGCCACCCGCGCAGCGGTGTGGACGTTGCCGGAGCCGAAGCGTGCCTTGGCGTAGCTGTCCGCAACCTTGCGCAGTGCGGCATCGGACAGGCGTCCGCGCAGCTGCACCTGGCCCTCGGGGCTGAGGGTGGCGGTGAATTCCGGCACGCCGCCGGCATTCTGCGCCTCTGGCACCGGCAGCACCGCGTGCAAAGCAAAGACGCGGGGCAGGGCGCCTTCCAGCTCGCCCACCACGTGATCAAAGCGCGCGTCCGGTGTGCCTTCTGCCGCCACCAGCGTGATATCGGCATTGGCGATGGTGACAGAGCCGCCGCCCAGTTCCGCCAGGCCGGCAATGCTCAGCTCTGCCGCGCGGGCCCAGTTGGGCGAGGGCACGCCCATGCCGATCACGCAGTCCGCCTCGCCCTGCAGCCCGGCCTTGCGGGCGGCGGCCAGAATGCGGTCGCGGCTGTCCTCGCTTTCGGCGGAGCAGGCGTCGAACTCCGCGCTGTTGCCGTCCAGCAGGAAGCGCAGGGTGAACGGCGTGATCACCGGCCGCGGCGCGGCGATGTCCAGCGCCAGCCGCAATCCCGGCGGCGCACTTCGGCCCAGTTGCTCTTCCAGTTGCGCCTTGGCTTCCTCGCTGCCGGAGATGGCGGTCACCGAGACCTCCCCTGCCTCAACAGAAATCTTGGCGCGCGGCAGCAGTTTCAGCGCCTCCACCGCAAAATCCATTGCCTCCGGCCACCCTTCGGGAATGCCGTACTTCGCGGTTTCCAGGAAGTCGGCCACGTTTTCCGGCCCGGCCAGGCCCTCCAGCTCTTGGACCAGCGCGGCGCGACCGGAGCCTGCGGGGATCAGTCCGATAATGGAAATGCCGCCGTCATTGCGCAGGATTTCCGCCGAGAACCGCGGCGGCGCCAGGCCATCGGCAGGGGGCACTTCCATCCCGTCCACAATCCGGGCCGCGTCGACAACTGTGCCCACCAGCGATTTGACCGAAAACCGGGTGGCCTCATCGGGTGCGGTGCCTTCCAGCAGCACCTGCAGCCCGTCCGCCGTCACCTCGGCCCAGGTATAGCCGCCGCCGTCCAGTGCCTGGCGCACCCCGCTTTCGGTGCTCCGTTCCACTGCGGTCACGGCAAAGCCGGCGGCAACAAGGCTCAGCCCGGCTGCGGCGGCAAAGGCCAGGCCCGGGATCATCAGCTTAGACAAGCGCATATGGCGGCACATTCCCAGTTTGCGTTACAGGCTCTTACCCCGCACGGGGCTGCTGTTCAATCACACGAACATGGCCAGGACAAAGAAGATCAGCGGAATCAGGCCGGTATCGCGGTTGAGCCGGAACAGCTGCAGCAGCCGAGCATTATTTTCCGCGTCAAAGGCGCGCAGCTGCCAAGTCATGTGCCAGCCCATCGCCCAAGGCGCGGCCAGCGCGAGCACCAGCGCCAGCACAGAAGCGCTCTCCAGCATCGCGCCGATCACCGCCACTGCCATCAGGCAGACAAAGGCCACGATGAAACGGCGCAGCCACATCGGCGTTTGTGTCCCGAACAGCCGGGCGGTGGATTTCACCCCGATCAGAGCGTCGTCCTCGGTGTCCTGATGGGCATAGATGGTGTCATAAAAGAGAGTCCAGGCGATGCCGGCCAGATACAGCAGCACCGGCGGCCAGCTGAGAGAGCCGGTGTGCGCCACCCAGGCCAGCATGGCGCCCCAATTGAAGGCGAGGCCCAGAAACACTTGCGGCCACCAAGTGAACCGCTTGGCAAAGGGATAGACCGCGACCGGCAGCAGCGACAGGACGCCCATGGCGATGGCCGCCTGGTTGAAAGTCAGCAGAATCATCAGCCCCAAGAGGCACTGCAGCCCCATCCAGACCAGCGCGCCCTTGACCGTCACCTGGCCCGACGGAATGGGGCGCGAGCGCGTGCGCTCGACCTGGCCGTCGAAGTTGCGGTCGGTGATATCGTTCCAGGTGCAGCCCGCGCCGCGCATCAGCCAGGCGCCGGCGGCGCAGCCGATGGCGATCCACAGATCCTGCCAGTGCGGGCTTTGATCCGCCAGGACTGCCAGCGCCAGCCCCCACCAGCAGGGGATCAGCAACAGCCAGGTACCAATCGGCCGGTCAGCACGGGAGAGCCGCAGATAGGGCCGCGTCCATTCCGGCGCATGAGTGTCGACCCAGTTTCCGGTGACCGCATCCGCGACCTGACCCTCTGGCGCTGGCTTCTGGCCTTGCATATGTAGGACCCCATGAGTGCAAAAATCAGACTGTATGTAGAGCACCCCTTGGGGGCAGGGCAAACGGTTCCTTTGGACCGGGATCAGGCGCATTACCTGTTCGGGGTCATGCGGCTGACCGTTGGCGCCCCTGTGGCGCTGTTCAACGGCAAGGACGGCGAGTTCCTGGCCAAAGTTGCAGAGGCCGGCAAGCGCGGAGGCACGCTGGTCTGCCAGGAGCAGACCAGGCCCTTGCAGCTGCCGCCGGACCTGTGGCTGTTGTTTGCCCCGATCAAGAAGGCGCGCACCGATTTCATCGTTGAAAAGGCCGCGGAGATGGGTGCTGCGCGCATCCTGCCGGTGCAGACCGAGTTCACCAACTCGGAGCGTATCCGCCAGGACCGGCTGCAGGCCCATGCGGTCGAGGCGGCGGAACAATGCGGCGGCACCTATGTGCCGGAAGTGGCGGATTTGCAAAAACTCTCCCGCCTGCTGGACCAATGGCCGCAGGAGCGCCAGCTGATGTTCTGCGACGAGGCTGAGGTGGGCAATGCGCTGCAACTGGCCGCGGAGACGCAGAAGGGCGCGCCCTGGGCCATCCTGATCGGCCCCGAGGGCGGTTTTTCGGAGGCTGAGCGCAAGCGCCTGCACGCGCTGCCGCAATCCCATGTGGTCAGCCTTGGCCCCCGTATTCTGCGCGCAGATACCGCAGCGGTGGCGGCCATGACCCTGTGGCAGCAAGCGCTGGGGGACTGGTAATTGGGCCGTTTTGAGCGAATGCAGTTTTTTGCCCGTCCAGACAGCGCTGCCCGCCAGATGGAGCGTGTGCAGCTCCAGACACAGCTGAAATGGCCGGGGGGCGGCGTCAAGCTGGAGAGTGCTTTGAAAGTCTCAGAAGAGTCTTCGGTGTTCCGCGGCTACCGCGGCAGGGAACCAGTGGTGATAAAGAAATTCTGGGACCCCGGCACCCGGCGCGGCTATGTCGGCGGCACCGTGCAAGCGCTCCGCCGCTTTGAACGCCTTGGCGCGCACCCGGAATTCTCTGCAAACAGGTGTTTCGCCACTTCCGGCAAGCTGGGCCTTGTGGTGGTGAGCTTCGAATCCGGCGCACCGGTGAACAAGCTGCTCAAACAGCCCGCTGCAAACCGGCCGCAGATTCTGCGGCAGTGCTGTGCCTGGCAAAGCTGGGCGAGCCAGGGCAAAGTCGTCCGGGCCGCCCTGCCTGCGAACCGGTTTGCAGAAGAAATAAACGCCATTCTCGATACCTGCGCCCCGCACCCTGACGCAGCACTGCTGACGGAGCTGGGCAAGGAACTGCTGCGGTTGCTGGAGCTAATCGGGGACCAGCCAGCGGCGCGGACGCCCGGGCACCCCGATTTTGCCCCGCGTAACCTGATCCTGCGCCCGGATGGCGGGGTAGCTGCGATCGACATTCATCGCAGAGGCACCTTCTTCCGGTCCCGCCAAACAGCCATTTTCCTGGTATCCAAAGACTTTCAGAGCGCGGGCATAGATGGTCCGCTGCTTTACGGTTTGGACAGTGAAGAGATGAAGCAGTTTCTGGCCCAGGACACCGATTTCGAAGCAGAGAGCGATTCATTTCTGGTTTTCTTCATCGGACTGACACTTCTCAGAATGTATGCCAAAAATACGAAACGCGTGCGGCGCATGAAGCTGAGACACCGCCGTATCCAAGCTTATCTCGACGATGTTCGGCAGGGTAGAAGGATCAAGTCATGAGTTTCATCCGCCCCGAAGCCCGCACTGCCCTGTGGCAATGGCGCGAAGTCCTGGCCGCGGTACTGATGTTTCTGATCGGGCTGAAATGGGCGTTTTCCTCGGCCGGGTTCACGGCCATCACCGGCTGGGCCCTTGTCGCCACCGGTCTGGTGACCGCCGTGATCGGCGCCCAGCGGATGCGCTTCCGGCGCGGCACCGGCGGGCCAGGCGTGGTGCAGGTGGATGAGGGGCAGATTGCCTATTTCGGGCCGCTGACCGGCGGTGCCGTCGCCGCCTCCGAGCTGGAGCGGCTGGCGCTGGATCACTCCTGCAAGCCGCCGCACTGGCTGCTGGAGCAGCCCGGCCAGCCGCCGCTGGCGATCCCGGTGAACGCCGAAGGCTATGAGGCGCTGTTTGACGTCTTTGCCGCGCTGCCGGGCCTCAAAACCGAGCGCATGCTGACTGAGCTGCGCCGCAAGGGGGCTCACCAGGTCGTGATCTGGGAGCGCAATTCCAGCCGGCCCGAACATCTGCGCCTGCATTGACACTGGCGGCGATTCCGCCCACGACTGACCCTTCAACACAGACTTAACAGGACGGAGTGCCAGGCATGTCCATTCCCCAGTCCGGCGGCGGGCCGATCGAACGTCATGAGCAGCTTGCCGAGTATCTTGCCGACGGCTGCAAGCCCAAGGAAGCCTGGCGCATTGGCACCGAGCACGAGAAATTCGGTTACTGCAAGGATACGCTGAAACCGCTTCCCTATGCCGGCGAGCGGTCGATCCAGGCGGTGCTGGAAGGTCTGCGCGATGGTCACGGCTGGGCGCCGCTGATTGAGAGCGGCAACCTGATCGGCCTGACAAAAGGCGGCGCCAATATCAGCCTGGAGCCGGGCGGCCAGCTGGAACTGTCCGGCGCACCGCTGGAAACCATCCACGAGACCTGCGACGAGGTGAATGCCCACCTGCGCGACGTCAAGGACATCGCCGACAAGATCGGCGTCGGCTTCATCGGCCTGGGCGCAGCGCCTGTCTGGAAACACGAAGACATGCCGCTGATGCCCAAGGGCCGCTACAAGCTGATGGACGGCTACATGCAGGACGTCGGCACCATGGGCACCACCATGATGCGCCGCACCTGCACCGTTCAGGTGAACCTCGACTTCTCCTCCGAGGCCGACATGGTGCAGAAGCTGCGGGTGGCCCTGGCGCTGCAGCCCGTCGCCACCGCGCTGTTTGCCAATTCCCCCTTCCTGGATGGCAAGCCGAACGGCCACAAATCCTGGCGCTCCCGCGTCTGGCGCTCGCTGGATGCCGACCGCACCGGCATGCTGCCATTTGTGTTCGAGGAAGGCTTCGGGTTTGAAGCCTGGGTGCAATATGCGCTCGATGTACCGATGTACTTCGTCTACCGGAATGGTGAATATATCAACGCGCTGGGCATGTCCTTCCGCGACTTCCTGAAGGGCGAGCTGCCCGCGCTGCCGGGCGAAACCCCGACGCTCAGCGACTGGGCCGACCATCTGACCACCATTTTCCCCGAGGCCCGTATCAAGAAGTTCATCGAGATGCGCGGCGCCGACGGCGGCCCCTGGCGCCGCCTCTGCGCGCTGCCCGCCTTCTGGGTCGGCCTCACCTATGACCAAAGCGCGCTGGACGCGGCCTGGGATCTGGTCAAGGGCTGGGACGACGAGACCCGCGAAGAGCTGCGCGTGGCGGCTTCCGAACAGGGGCTGCAGGCCAAGGTGAACGGCATCAGAATGCATGAGCTGGCACGGGAAGTGGTGGCGATTTCGGAAAGCGGCCTCAAGGCGCGTCACAAGCCAGGCGCAGGCGGCCTTGTGCCGGATGAGACCCATTTCCTCAATGCGCTGAAGGACAGCCTTGAAACCGGCAAAGTCCCGGCAGATGAGCTGTTGGAGCGTTACCACGGCGCCTGGGACGGGGACCTCAGCCGCATTTACAGCGAATTCGCTTACTAAGACTGCAAGGGCCGCGTTCACGACGCGGCCTTTCGCTTTTCAGAGCTGCGCTCAGCTGTCCGGCTTGCCCAGCACCCGGCGCTGATACAGCTCCCGGACCTGCGCCTTGCGGGCGGCGTGCAGCTGCCTTTCCTCTTCCTCCGTGCGCTTGGTCAGATAGGCATAGCCCGCGTACGCATTCTCTGGGCGGCCGCGTGACCTGCGCGTGCGGGATGGCAGCGGGCTGGTGCCGTGGGCGTTCTCGCCGCGCTGCGAGGGCAGCAGCATGAAATAGAGATGCAGCAACAGCGCGATGAACGGCCCCAGCGCGATTAACGTAAACTGGAACAGAAATTGAAACCCGAGGAGGGGATCGTGCGCTGTCAGTGCGCCGGTCTGATCGAGCACGCCGCCTGGATCGGCCTGCGCGGCAACGCCCAGCAGTGTGGTCAGAATGGCGTCCCAGTCCAGTGAATTGGCGATAGCTGCAAGATTGAACAGCGCCTCCCAGAAGCTGCCGGACAGGGAGGCCGTCACCGCCCCGGCAACCATCAGACCGGGGCCAAGGCCGCTTGGATCACTCATCGGAATTGCTGTCAGCAGGCCAACGCTCAACACCAGCCCCAGCGAGACCGCAGTGAACGGCAGCTTGGCCCATTTTCCGCTGCGCCCGGCATCATGCAGCCTGCGCACGGTCAGCGACAGGCGCGGGACAAAGGTGAACAGGAACAACGCGAGCGAACCATAGTGGAAGGGGTTCAGGGGCGGCACGTCACGCTGCAGAAGGTGCCCCCAGATCTCGGCGGCATCGCCAGGCAGCATCAGGAAAATGAACAGCCAGATCAGGGGGATTACGCACCAGTACTCGAAACGGGTGGCGCGGCCATCAAAGTCGAGAAACTTGAAAGCAAAGTTTTCATAGGCGGATGAAATGCGGGAAATCATTGGAAACCTGCTGTGAAATAATCTCCCTGGAGTTGCGCGGCAACTGCGGCGGAATTGGGACCCGGGCAGGGCAGGCCCGTGGTATCATCCGCAGACGGCCAAAGAAAAACCGGCGGCAGGGTGTCCTGCCGCCGGCTGCTCGCCTGTGAGTGGTGGCTTGAGCCCTACTGAGCCTGCAGTTCCGCCGGATCCTTGTCGGCGATGCCGTCCCAATTGGCGTCGGCTTTGTCGATAAACCCGGGAATGTCGCCTTCCCAGCGGGTCTGAATATCTTTTGCCAAGTTCAAATACAGTTTGTCGTCGACGATCTTCCACAGGGTCGGGTCGCCATCGAACTTGAAGCCCATGGCCGCACCAAAGGCGCAGTAGCCGCCGTATTCCGGCAGGTAGGCTTCGGGGTTCTTTTCAAATTCGGCTTTGTTCTCTTCGGAGGCAAAGCGGTACAGCGCATCGTTGTGCATGGCGGTGATTTTCCAGTTGCCCGGAGTCGGCTCCCCGACCGTGAAATAGGCCACCGGGTCATAGCCCTGCAGCGCCAGACCGGTGGAGGATGCGTTGATCTCGACCCCCGCCGCCAGGGCTGAGGTGGCCATCGCAACCGACAGTGCCACACCGCTGATCAGTGCTTTTACTTTGTTCATGGTCCCGTCCTTTCAAATCCTGGCCGCGGCGTCTCCAAATGCTTGCCCGGCCGGTGTTTCACCATGTGCTCCGCTAAATGCTGCGGGTCACGGCACCGATGTGGAGAGCCGGGCGATCACGTTCAAAACAACTCAATTTGACTGTGCACCGGGCGGCAGCGGGATGTGCATTCCTGCGCAGAACGGGTGACAGGCCGCGATACGGCGGGCAGGGTAGGGGCAGGCAACCCGGAGGCAACCATGACATACCCATTCCCCGCCCGCCGCCCGCTGATCGGCGGGCTGGCCGCGATCCTGATAGCAGCGGCAGTGCCGGTCAGCGCGCAAGGCATCACCGGCAGCTACAGCGCCGAGGGCCGCAACCCGGACGGCAGCAGCTATTCCGGCACCGTGCAGATCCGCGACAACGGCGGTGTGGTCGAGATGCAATGGCAGGTCGGCTCCCAAGCCTATACCGGCAGCGGCACCCGCAATGGCGATGTGGTTTGGGTGAACTGGGGCGACACCTATCCGGTGGTCTATGTGCGGATGCCCAGCGGCGAGCTACATGGCACCTGGTCCAACGGCCGGGCGCTGGAGCGTCTTATTCCATAACTTTCAGATCAAGAACGAAGCGGATTACCGCCTCTGCAGGCATCTCGCAGGGCTTCAGCCGCGCGCCTGAGGCCAGCCGGTAGAGGTTGAGGCTGATGTAATCGCTGCCGCCCAGTTCGTGCGCCACCAGCTTCTGCGCCTTGCCCGCGGCCAGATCCTGGCGGATGACTGCGTATTTACGGCCATTGGCAAGACCGGTGAAGGCGCCAGCCGGCAGCGCGTCAAAAGCTGCAAGAAAGGCTTGCAGCTCCGTGCCGGTCACTTTTGCCCGATCCGGGGTTCAGTGCCCGCCCGCAGCCGGGCGATATTCGCCGAATGGCGGACAAGGACAATTGCCGCCAGCAGTACTGACAGGGCAATAACCGGCTGATATCCCAGGCCGAACGCCCAGACCGGCGCCGCCAGGGCTGAGACCAGCGCAGCCATCGAGGAAATGCGGCTGGCCGCCGCCGCCGCCAGCCAGGTCAGGCAGCAGGCGATGCCGACAGGCCAGGCCAGTGCCAGCAGCAGGCCCAGGAATGTGGCCACGCCCTTGCCGCCCTTAAACCCCAGCCAGACCGGGAAGCAGTGCCCGAGGAAGGCCATCAGACCCGCCATCTGCGCCGCATCCTCGGCGGCCAGAAAACGGGCCAGCAGCACAGCCGCCGCGCCCTTGCCGCCATCCAGGAGCAGCGTCAGTGCCGCGGCGGCCTTGCTGCCGGTGCGCAGCACGTTGGTGGTGCCGATATTGCCCGACCCGATCTGGCGCAGGTTGCCAAGGCCGAAGGCCCTGGTCACAACCAGCCCGAACGGCACGGAACCGAGGCCGTAGCCAATTACCGCCCACAGGATCAGAACGGCGGCAGAGCTTTCAAGTACTGGCATCAATCCCTCCGGTAAACGGGCTCACCGGCCACGTAAGTGGCCTCGACCCGGCCCTGCATCCGCTGGCCGTCGTAAGGCGTGTTCTGCGACTTCGAGCGCAGTTTGAAACGGTCCAGCACAAAGGGCACATCCGGGTCGAACAGCACCAGATCCGCAGGCGCGCCCTCGGCGAGGCGGCCGCTCTCCAGCCCCAGCCGTTTCGCCGGGTTCAGCGACATGGCGCGGAACAGGGTTGGCAGGTCCAGCAGTTCCGCATGGTACAGCCGCAGCGCCGCAGGCAGCAGCGTCTCCAGCGCCACTGCGCCGGCCGCGGCCTCCTCAAAGGGCAAGCGTTTGCTTTCCTCATCCTGCGGCGTGTGCATGGAGCTGATGATGTCGATCAGCCCGGTCCGCACGGCCTCCACCACCGCCAGCCGGTCGTCCTCGGAGCGCAGCGGCGGCTTCACCTTGAAGAAGCTGCGGTAGCCTGCCACGTCCAGCTCGTTCAGCGTCAGATGATGCACCGAGGTACCCGCGGTGATGTCGAGCCCGTTGTTCTTGGCGCGCTCCAGCGCGGGCAGGGCCCGGGCTGTGGTGATCTGGTCGGCGTGGTATTTCGCGCCGGTCATTTCCAGCAGCGCAATGTCTCGGTCCAGCCCCATCCGCTCTGCCATCGGCGAGACCGAGGGCAGGCCATAGAGCGCGGCGAACTTGCCGCTGGTGGCGGCCGCGCCTTTGCTGAGCCCCGGCTCTTGCGGGTGGGCGATGACCAGGGCGCCGCAGGACCGCGCATAGGTCAGCGCGCGCTGAAACACCTTGGTGTTCTGCACCACGTGGTCGCAATCACAAAAGGCCACGGCGCCGGCATCCATCAGGAAGCCGATCTCGGTCATTTCGCGGCCTTCGCGCCCCTTGGTCAGCGCCGCCATCGGCAGCACGTTCACCGGCGTGTCGGCCTGGGCGCGGCGGGTGACAAATTCCAGCGTTTCCGGGCTGTCAATCGCGGGCGTGGTGTCCGGGCGGGTCACGATCGTGGTGACGCCGCCAGCGGCAGCCGCCAGCCCCGCGGATTTATAGCTTTCCTTGTGCCGCTCGCCCGGCTCGCAGACTTTGACGCCGATGTCGACGATCCCCGGCGCCAGGCATTTGCCGCCGCAGTCCACCTGGGCCACGCCGTCCTGGCTGATGTTACGGGCGCTCAGCAGCGACGCGGCATCGGCGCCATTCTTTTCGACCGCCGCGATCCGCCCGTTCTGCACCAGAACCATGCCCGGTGCGTCGCTGCCATGCTCCGGGTCGATCAGGCGGGCGTTGGTGAAGAGAGTGCTCATGCCTTGGCTCTTTCAATTGCGTTGAGGGTCACGGCCGGGTCGGCCTGGTATTTGATCAAGTGCTTGTCGCCGTCCTTAGTGACCACCTGCACATAGCTGCCCATGGTTTTGACAGCCTCGATTTGCGTGACCGGAACCGAACGCCCTGCGGGGCCGGAGAGAGCTTCCCGGGTCAAGGTCCAGACCACCGCCAGTTCCTCGCTGGCCATGTACCAGCCGCGCAGGGCGACGGCCGCAAGACCGCCGATGGCGCCGGTCCAGATGTGCGGGCTGCCCATGATCCACAGCACCGCCATGGCGCCGCCCATGCCGATGGCCGCCATCCAGGCGTGGGCGCGGATATAGGCGCCGCGGTCGGGTTTGAATTCGCGTGCTGCCATCAGGTCACAAGCACCCAGACCAGCAGCGCAATCAGCAGCATGACCACGGTGAACAGAACAGCCCCGATGCGGCGGGACTGGGACCGCGCCGCGCGCGGCGGTAGTTTCGGTGCGGAATAGGGCTTGGCGCTCTCGGCCGTTTCGGGCGGCGCGCTCCAGTTGGTCTGACGTTCGCCATAGGTGCCGATCAGTCGGATCTGATCCGCCGGAGTTAGCCGCGTCTCCTTGCCGTCAAAGGCGCGGGAGCGGATCAGCAGCACATGGCCCTCCTGCGCCTGCAACAGCTCCCGGTCTTCCTCAACCTGCGCGCGCGGCACGCCGCAGCCTTCGGTCAGGTAGCCGGTCAGGCCGATGTCCTCCAGATCGGAGACCGGGAAGATTTCCACCTGCTCCATGTCGAGCGTCTCGATCCCCAGCACCTGAGCCAGCGCGCCGGGCTCCTTCAGGAAGGCCGCCTGCTCGGGCCGCATGCCGAGCGCAAACAGCCGGATCACACCACGCTCGCCTGCCGGGATATGGATCACACCGTCCATGCCGCTCATCCGGCCTTGGCCTGACGCTCAGCGCGCAGGTTTCGCGCCAGCAGGTCCATCGCCGCCATCCGCACCGCGACGCCCATCTCGACCTGCTCCTGAATGACCGAGCGGTTGATGTCGTCGGCCAGCGTGCCGTCGATTTCCACTCCGCGGTTCATCGGGCCGGGGTGCATGACGATGGCGTCGGGCTTGGCCAGCGCCAGTTTCTCAGCGTCCAGCCCGTAGCGATGGTAATACTCGCGCTCCGACGGGATGAAGCCGCCGTCCATACGCTCCTTCTGAAGGCGCAGCATCATGACGACATCGACGTCCTTCAGTCCCTCGCGCATGTCGTCATAAATCTCGGCGCCAAACTCGGCGAACTGGCCGGGCACCAGCGTCGGCGGGCCGATCAGGCGGATGCGGTTTTCCATCTTGCCCAGCAGGATCAAGTTTGAGCGGGCGACGCGTGAATGGGCGATGTCACCGCAGATGGCGATGTTCAGCCGGTGCAGGCGGCCCTTGGAGCGGCGGATGGTCAGCGCGTCCAGCAAGGCCTGGGTCGGGTGTTCATGCTTGCCGTCGCCCGCGTTCAGCACCGCGCAGTTTACCTTCTGGGCTAGCAAATCCACCGCGCCGGAATGCGGGTGGCGCACCACCAGCAGGTCCGGATGCATTGCATTCAGCGTCATCGCGGTGTCGATCAGGGTCTCGCCCTTTTTGATCGACGAAGCCTGCATCGCCATGTTCATCACATCGGCGCCCAGCCGCTTGCCCGCCAGCTCGAACGAGGCCTGCGTGCGGGTCGAATTTTCGAAGAACATGTTGATCTGAGTGAGGCCGGCCAGCACGTCGGAGTGCTTCTCGGGGCGGCGGTTCAGCGCCACATAGTCGTCGGCCAGATCGAGGATCGCGGTGATCTCATGCGGCTTCAGCGGTTCGATGCCAAGCAGGTGGCGGTGTTCGAAGGACATAAGGGGCGGCTCCGCTT
>NZ_JBQKUH010000065.1:0-23831 GCF_054968485.1 Leisingera sp. G5_S3_59_S7 | reverse complement strand
CATGACGGGCGCGGAGCAGGCCGCATTCAGCCGGGTGCAAATAAGTTGGCAATGCCCCTCGAAGGAGTGGCAGGTCTCGGATGACAGGCGGCATGAGCGTTCTTTTCTCTGATCCTGGGTTTTGTAATGCGCCGCATCAACCCGTTCCAAGACAACCGCTGTCAGAAAGATATCTTGCGGCTTTTCCAGCTTTTACTCTCGCCAGAAACCGGTCTGGCCGCCACATGTGCAGAGAGCGAACCGCTGACATGCCCATACTGCTTGGGCGACGAATTCACGGAGAAAACGAAAACCTTTCAGGCGCAGCACTGAGGTCGGAATAATCACGCCAGAGCGCTGCCTGAGATTGTAAGGAGGATCAATTTGGCCATGCCCCACTGTCACATTAAGGATTGCCCCAATCACCTAAAGCGCGCTCGCCCGTCTTCGGATGCCATAGGCAATCGATTCCGACAAAAGTTGGGGAAACCCAGCTGGCAGGTTGTCCACGGTATTTTCCAAGGCCGGCTCTAGCTGCAGAACGATTTCCGACAGAACTTCTTCAGCTAGCGCAAGCCCATACCCCGCCGCCTTGGCAGCCTGCAGGAAATGCCGCGGCACAACCTCATTGATCCGGTAGTGCCCGTCCACGGCCATGGCGAGGCGCATCCGGTTCTGGCGGATCTGTCCATCTTCAACGGCCTTCTGCGCACTCAACACATCATAGAGCGGCGTCATGCGGAAACCGCCAGGGTGCAGCGCGATGCTGAAATTCTTGGCATGCCCGTCCGTCGCCCCTAAGAGCCAGAACAGGACCTGTGCGCGGAAAAATGCGCGCTGATCAGCCTCCGGATCGTCGCTTCCGGTCAGCAGCCCGATCCCCTCCGCGATTCCCGGCCCGCCAACCATTTGATATTTCTGGCTGGGCGGCACGGAGAGCGCCTGGCAGAAGTCTTCCTGCGGGAGGCGGATCAACCGGCCACCCCTGGTCCAGCGCCTGTCAAACCGCGTCACCACAAGGCTTCGAACATCCTCGAAATCCATGATTTCGACCTCAGCCACATCCATGCCCATGGCGCGGCAAAAGCTCATGCAGAAGAACTCGTTTTCGACACTGTCGGAGAGATCAATACCTGCTGGGAGCACACCGAGCTGGGTCTTTAGGATATGGGTCGTGGGGGTCATGCCCGAGGGCCGGATCCAATCGCCCTCACGGCGGAGCAGCGCGGTTTTCTCCTGCGCACCGGCTATGGAAATACGAAAGTCATCCTCTTCCTCAAGCCCCAGAGGAGCGCTCGCCAGATTGCGCAGCATGCCGGCAATTTGCGCTTCAGTGACAGGCTGGCCTTCGAGTGCACCCGTCCCGGAGACATCGCCCGCGGCGAACTGCAGCGCCCCTACGCAGTCGCGCCCGATCTTCTCCAGCATGTGCCACACGTCAGTGCCGCCCGCGCGAACCCGTACGGCGACACGCTCCCGGATTGCCTGATTGTCCGGAAGCAGATTTCCCAGATACGCGATGACGGGCCCGCCTTGGTGCGCCTCCTCGCGCAAAGGCAGGGAAAGCGAGATTGGCATGGCATGTTCCCAGGCCAGCCATTCCGGATCATAGGTAAAACTGATCGCGCCAGAACCCGCGAGACGCAGGGCACCAACCTGCCGCTCGTTCAGAAGCACCTGCATCACGCCGCCGCGCCCGCGTTTCGCCATCAGAAGATATCCTCAATTTCAACCGAGCCGCCACGTTCAACTAACTGGAACTCAAGCCCGAGGGCAGCCATAACGGTCAGCACCGTGGCCAGTTTGGTTCCTGAATCGCCATTCTCGAGCGATGAAATAGTCGCGACACGCAAATTGGTGCGTGCGCTGATATCGCTCTGTGTCCAGCCGCGCGCCTTGCGCGACCTGCGGAGTGCCTCGCCAATTTGTGAGGCTGTTCGTGCTGTGAGATCCATGACGCGACCCTTTTACGCTATAGCGTAAATCAAACAAAATTACGCTACAGCGTAATTCCCTAGACGCAGGATCTGTAATTTGCGGAGCTCGGCGGTGTTTCCTTTGAGGGTTTCAAGGATCTGTCCGCACTGATTGCTGTGAGGCAATCGTGCTGTAGCGGGCTTCACAAGGCCGAACGTTGCATTGACTCGAAGCGGGCTCCGACACGAAAGACCGCCAAAACGTTTGCGACAGAGCCCTGAAAACAGCCATCTGCCGTTTCGAAAGCGGGAGAAAACCATGCACATGCAAGGCTTCCGATCTCCCGGCAACCTGCAGCGATTCATTACCGTTCACTCCGCCATCCGAAACTATTTCTCCGTTCCTGCCAGCCGCCGCAACGCCCTTGCCATTCGATATCGTCGCCTCGAAACTATCGACACCTGAAGCGCCGCTGCGAGCATAGCCTGAAATCCGCAACCCCAGGGGCCATTTCTCAGCAACACCTCTTTAACGTGACATCACCCATTTGCCTTCCGCTTGTGATGTAGGCATGTTCGGTACACGAAGTGATCGGGGAGCCAGCGATGGCAGAGAAGACAAATGCGCTGCAGGACGGCTTCCTGACTGCGCTTGAGTTACAGAAGGTGCCGGCGACGGTTTTCTTGGTCAATGGTGTCAGACTGCAGGGCCATGTGGTGCGCCACGATCGCTATTCTCTCGCCCTGCAGCGGGCGGAACAGACCCAAATCGTTCTCAAATCTTCGATTTCTACGATCATGTCGAACGACGAATTAACTCTCTGAGGGGGCGCCGAGCTGTTTGGGCGTGATTGAGAAGGTCGAGACCTCGGCCTGTCATGCGCTCGTTTCGGCAGCATAGCCGTTCCAGAGACCGAAAGCATCGGCCTTGGCGTGGTGGTACAAAACGGCGGAAAGTTGATAGCTGCGAGGACGAAAGCCGCGCCCATCATCGGATTTTCGTGCCCGGACCGTCAGCCCGACGGCGTACGGGCGGGGCTGCCCGCCTGCAGTCTTCTGGCGCAGCGGCCCAAGCAGATGCCCCGGAAGGGGTCCGTTGCATTAACGGTCTGAATGTCCGAGCCGGTCAGAAGCTATTGGCGTTTCGAGCCAATAACAGAACTGCGCGAGGCCCTCGGCCTGCCTGCCGTTCACGCACCCGGTGACGAGCGCTTTCAAACTTCAGCAAGGCTACAGTAAGCAGGTTCAGAGCCTTGTCGCGACGATTGTACAGTTCGCGGATGCGGGAGCCAGGGTGTCCGATGCTCCAATAGCTGTGCCGATGAGCCTGGGGAACGAGTTCGGATGCTTTTATAACTGCGGCGCGCCAGTCGGCCTCGGCTTTCTCGAAACGCAGGCTCGCTCTCACAAGAACGGAACGTCGCAACTGAAGGTCGGGGTGCATGTTTGCCTCCTGCAGTCTGAGCGAACCGAAAGACGGACTCGCTCCTGAAGCGTAGCCAACCTGGCCGGATCCGGTCAACGCCCGCTTCAGGAGTGCTGGGCAGCATGCTGCTCATCGGTGTTTCAGGTCCGTTCGACCCCGGCCGCCTCCATTTCCGCCACGCTAGGGGCGGGTTCGGACATCAGGCCGCGTCGTGGTCCGGTGCCGGGCTTACATCCACAACTACACATCTCATCAAGACACAGATCGGCGAGCTGCCCGGCGGCATCGATCTCTCAGACAGCGTCGAGAACGAATACTACTGCCTCAAACTCACAGAAGCCCTCGGCCTGCCGGTGAACAACGCCGCCATTGAAACCTTCGGGGATACCAAAGCCCTTGTGATAGAGCGTTTCGACCGCCGTTGGACAAGGGACGGACGCCTCCTGCGCCTGCCGCAGGAAGACTGCTGCCAGGCTTTGTCCGTACCGCCAACCCTGAAATACCAGAATGAGGGCGGACCGGGCATGGCCGACGTACTCAGCCTGCTCAAAGGCAGCGATACACCCCTCGAAGATCAGGCAACCTTCCTGAAGGCTCAAATGATCTTCTGGCTGATCGGCGCAACAGACGGCCATGCCAAGAACTTCAGCGTGTTCCTCAGTCCGGGTGGCAGCTACCGCATGACCCCGCTCTATGACATCCTGACTGCCCAGCCTGCGCTGAACACCCGCCAGATCGAGCGCAAGCGAATGAAAATGGCGATGTCGGTGGGCAACAGCCGCCATTATCGCTTCGACCAGATTCACGGGCGGCATTTCATGCAAATGGCCATGCGGGCGGGGCTCTCGAAAAAACGTGCGCGCAGCCTCATTGAAGACATTGCAGAGCGTGCGCCCAAGGCGCTCGAAACAGCCGCAGAGTCCATGCCGGCGGGTTTCCCAACCGATGTAATTGAAGCCATCAGTGAGGCCGTCTACGGGCGCCTGAGCGGATTGCAATCGGCGACTGCCCTTGAGGGCTAGTACGCCACAAGCGGCTGCCTGCGCGAAACAACCCACTCCAGCACCGGCAGCACAAAAAGGACAACCTCAGCAGAACAGCACGAAACCAGATACCGACTGGCCGTGGCTCGCTAGCGGATCATTCCCGGTCTCCCTCCCCAGATCCGGGCTTGTAAGACAGGTAGAGATCACCGCTTTCGCGCATGCTGACCTCTGGAGCGTTGTGCTCGCCAGCGGTTTCCGCGTCTGTCGCATGCGGGTGCCGGTTCAATACCTGCTCGTAATCATAAGCCGCAGCCTTGGCCTCCTCACGGATCCGGCCGGAACTGGCATTCAGGCAATTCAGGTAGACCTCCACGTCCGCAAAGTAGAGGCGGTATTGCTCCCGCAATTCGGCACCGGTGAACCCGGCATCTTCCAGATAGGCCAGTTCCGGCCGCACCGGTTCGACACAGGCTTGCGCAGCCAGGTTTCCCGGCACCGCTGCAAGGGCAAGCGCCATCAAAAGCCGCATGCTCACATTTCCTTCCTCTTTTGTGCTGAAAGCCCGATTAAGCCCGGCTGATGTCCGGCGAACCTCGGAGACCCAAGGTCTGGAATGTGCCGCAATCATTGAGACTCGACCTTTCAACGGCACAGGTCTTAGTAATAGACGAGCTCGGACCCGGTATTGCCCTCGTAGTCCTTCCACTCGACACCAACCGCCCGGATGCGGCCGCCTTCCGGGCATCCCTTGACGGTTGGCATCACATAGCTTGGCACACCGCGCGCGCTGTAGCCATGCCAGGAAAAGCCGCCCTGAACGCCGTAGGTGCCGACCTGGGTGCTGTCGATCTCCCCGCAATAATCCTTCTCCCTCCGCGCTTCGAACTTAACATGGTAGACGCGGATGGAGCGGACAAAATCGAATGCGGGATCGCTAATGTCGATGTCGGCACGCCCGTTTTCCATGGAATAGTCTCCAGCCAGCTCCAGCATCCCGGTTGGAGGTGCTCCATCGTGCTTCAGCTGGCTGAGGACCGCCGGAAACAGCTCGGCGCGAGGCTTGCGAATCGTGACTGATGCCAGGTCCACAGTTCCCAGTTGCGGCAGTATCCCTGCAGGGTTCAGACTATCGCTGAATGCGGCGTCATAGAGGCGCTGTGCGGGGCTGGCCGATTGTCCGGGGCCAAAGGACGCTCCCATCGGGCAACGCCAGATCTGCAAAGGCGGTTCAATCGGAAATGGTGTGATCCGGCGGATGAACTCTGCACGCGCCTCGCCGCACTCTGCCGAGGCCGGCCAACCGCCTGAAAGGCAGAGCAAAATCGCGCAATCGATCGGCGCCGCCTCCGTGCGCGAAATTCCGCCTATTACCGCTGAAGCTGCTAGCAGCCCGGCCGCTACCGTTTTACGTGTTCTGCAAATCATATGCGCGATCCAAAATCATGTTACTCAACTCAAGAATGTCCAAACGCTCTAATACACGTTGGCTGGCGGAGCGTTACCCGACGGACGATGCCTGCGTCCACCCGATTTTCCAAAGTTGGCACGTTTAGCGGATTCGCGCTTACGTCATTTTC
Organism: Leisingera sp. G5_S3_59_S7; assembly: GCF_054968485.1. NCBI lineage: Bacteria > Pseudomonadati > Pseudomonadota > Alphaproteobacteria > Rhodobacterales > Roseobacteraceae > Leisingera > Leisingera sp. G5_S3_59_S7. Next base: position 17,947 of record NZ_JBQKUH010000065.1, on the reverse strand, counting down.
GCCTTTTATCTTTTTGCGCTTTTTTGCATTTAGCGCTTTCCTCTTGGAGTGGAATGTGATTCAAAGCTAACTGCACCTGTCATCGTATTTCGGCAGGTGAGGATAGATGCGAATTAACCGACCAGTAGTTACCAGCGATGCACTTCCTTCATTTTTCAAGAAGGGCGGCCGGGTTGAATACCGCCCCATTAACACACCAAAAGGCTGGCAGTGGGAACTGTGGGCCATCTCTCCGGACGGCCATGAGGAGATTGTCACCTCCTCGAAGACCGGCGGCCCGCGGGTTTTCAAAACAGCGGATGCATTGCTGGCCTTCCACATCCGGAACAACCCCGGCGCCAACGGCTTGTTCATCCCGATCCCCGACGACAGCGGTCAAGAAAGCACCGGCGGCAGCTAAAGGGCGCCCATCGGCATTCTTGTTGGCTGCTGTACTAGGAGTGGCGTCAGCCGCTCCCGCCTCAGCCGGAAAGCTCAGCCGGCAGGCATTTGAAGCCATTGCCGAAAACTGCGCTCCGGGCGTCGCGCTCCATATCCTGGAGAAGATTGTCCGTTCAGAGAGCGGATTCAACCCGTTCGCCATCGGTGTGAATGGCCCGGACCGCCGGAGCTATGCCCCGGCCAGCGCTGCCGAGGCGGCCATAGTGTCGCGCGAGATGATTTTTAAGGGCGAGTCCATCGACATGGGCCTCGGCCAGATTAACAGCGCCAACCTCGCCTGGCTGAGGCTCACCCCGGAAACCGTCTTTGATCCCTGCAAGAACCTTGAAGCCTCTGCCAAGGTTCTGCGCGACGGGTATGAGCGCGCGCGGGAGGCAGGCGCATCCAGAGAGGATGCGCTGGGGCAAGCCCTCTCGGCCTACAACACCGGCTCGTTCACACGCGGTTTCACAAACGGTTATGTGGCGCGCGTGCTGGGCGGGAACGGGACAGGCCGTCAACATTCTGCAGATCGCCCCCCCGTAACAGCAGCTGCCGCGGATGCGGCAACCCGCTGGGATGTGTTCGGAAGCTCCGGCACATCCGCAGCACTTGTATTTCAATAGAGGAGACCTTCATGCGAACCGATTTCGCAAAACGCCGCAAATTTGCGGCGCCCATAGTCATGGCCGCCATCCTGACCCTGGCCGCACAGCCGGCCGCGGCTGCGGGCTTCACGGATTTCTTCAACAACATCGTCGATGAGTTCAACAACGCCAAACAGCCGCTGGCCCTCATCGGGCTCATGCTGGTGGGCGTCGGCTGGCTCTTCAACTTCGTCGACCTGCGGCGGGCAGGCTGGGTCGTGGGCGGCATCGTCCTGATCTACGCCTCGACCGATGTGCTGTCGATGATCACCGCTTAAGCAGCCGGAACGGAAAAGGGAGGCCACATGGACATGGAAAAGATCAACGAGGATCCGCTGTTCCTGGCGCTGACACGCCCGGCGATGATCTGGGGCATTCCTATGGAAGCCTTTGCGATCTCCTGCGGGGTCGCGGGCCTGGCAATGATTGCTGCGGACTCGATTTTCTACCTGCTCCTGGCTCTCCCTTTTCTCGCCATGTCACGGTTCATCGTGCAGCGCGACCAGAACGCTTTCCGCATACTGTTCCGCTGGTTCGACACTGGCGCACGCTGCCTCAATCACCGGTTCTGGGGCGGTTCTTCGTCCTCGGCTCTGCGCCTCAAGCGGGACTTCAGGATCGAGGAAATTGATTGATGGGTTTTACCAAGAAAATCAAAGCGGAGCTGACCGCAGACCGCTACCTGCCTTACGTCCGGCACTCCGATGAGCACACCATTATCACGCGCGGCCGCGGCGCATTCCAGATGCTCAAACTGGACGGCGTCTCCTTTGAAACCGCTGACCGGCAGCGGATTAACACCCTGCACAACAGCCTCAATCATGCGCTGCGCAACATCGCCGATGACAATGTGATGCTCTACGTGCACGTGATCCGCACCGCAGATGACGACTACCCCGACGGCGGTTTCTCATCTGATACGAGCAAATGGATTGATGCCTGCTACCGCGAAACGCTTGAGCGCAAGACACTCTTCCGGAACGACATTTACCTGACGATATACATGCAGCCGCGGGAGCTGCCCGGCGCCAAGCTGGCGAAAGGTGTCCGCCGCGCCCGGACCAGCCAGATCGAGGTGGACAAGGATCTGCTTGGCGAACTGGATGACAAAACCCTGCAGCTCCTCAGCAACCTGAGCCTGTTCAAGCCCCGGCGGCTGGCTGTCGAGCGCAACAGCAGAGGCCTGCTGATCTCCCAGCCTGCCAGTGTGCTGCGACAGCTCATCACCGGCCACAATGAGCCCGTCCCTGTTGTCATGGGCACCATCGGCAATGCGATCTACACTGACCGGGTGATTTTCGGCCGGGAAGCGTTCGAAATCCGGTACCCGGCCGCTTCCACCTATGGCGCCATGTTCGGGGTGAAGGAGTACCACGCCGTCACCCGCCCCAATATGTTCGACAACCTGCTGACGGCCCCGTTTCAATACGTGCTGACCCAATCCTTCCGCTGCGTGGCCAAGAATGAAGCCCTCCGTGCCATGTCGCTCAAGGAAGGCCGCATGCGCAACTCCAAGGATCCGGCGCTGTCCCAGGCGGACCAGCTGGTCGAGGCGCGCGATGAGCTCATGTCCGGCCATTACGTCATGGGCGAGCACAACTTGAGCCTGGCTGTCTTTGCCAGCGACGCGAAGGCCCTGAAAAACCACGTGGCAGACGCCAAGAACCTGCTGGCGGAATCCGGGGCAGTTGCCGGCCGGGAAGACCTGGGCCTTGAAAGCGCCTTCTGGTCACAGCTTCCCGGCAATCACGCGTTCCGCATCCGCCCTGCCCTGATCACCAGCCGGAATTTCACGGCAATGGCCCCCTTGCACAACTTCCCGGCCGGGCACCGGAGCGGCAACGAATGGGGCAGCGCCATCGCTAAGCTGCGCTCCACCGCGGGCACACCTTTCTATTTCAACTTCCATGTCGAAGACCTGGGGCATGCGCTTATCTGCGGCCCCTCCGGCTCGGGCAAGACCGTTTTCCAGACCTTCATGCTGTCCCAGCTGGGAAAGTTTGGCGCCAAGGGCATCCTCTTTGACAAGGATTACGGCTGCGAGATCTTCGTGCGCGCCTTGGGCGGAAGCTACCTCGGCTTCCAGCCCGGGCAGCCAACGGGCTGTGCCCCCTTCATGGCGATCGACGCGACGCCCGAAGCCACGCCGTTTCTTGTCTCGCTGGTGAAAAGCATACTGAGCGGTGGCGACGACAGCTGCCGTTTCTCTGCCGAAGACCAGAAGCGTATCGAATCTGCAGTTACCTCGCTGGCCACCCTGCCACGCGGACAGCGCTCGGTCTCGACGCTGAAAGAACTGCTGGGCTTCGGCCGGGGCGCCGGGGATATCGGCAACCGGCTGGACCGCTGGTGCGAAACCGGCCAGCTCGGCTGGATCTTCGACAACCAGGCGGACTCAATCGATTTCGGGGCCAGCTTGGCTGGATTTGATATCACCGCGTTTTTGGATGATCCGGAAATCCGCAATCCGATCATGATGTACCTCATGTACAGGGTCGAGCAGCTGATCAACGGCCAGCGCATCGCAATCTTTATCGATGAATTCTGGAAAGCGCTGTCGGACCCCTATTTCGTGTCTTTTGTGCGGGACAAGCTGAAGGTGATCCGGAAGCAGAACGGCATCATCGTGGCCGGCACCCAGTCCCCCTCGGACGTGCTTGCCAGCCCGATCGCCCGGACCGTGATTGAGCAATGCGCCAACCTCATATTCTTCGGCTCGGACAAGGCCAGCCGGGCCGACCTTATAGACGGCTTCGGGCTATCCGAACGGGAATTCGACATCATCCGGAACGAGCTGCCGCGGGGACACTTCCTGGTGAAACAGGGCGGAAACTCGGTGGTCTGCGATCTGGATCTGACCGGGCTTGATGACGTCCTGACTGTTCTTTCAGGCCGCACCGCCACCAATGAAATCATGCGTGAGCTGCGGGCTGATAACCCGGATCCTGCACACTGGCTTCCCCTTCTGTTCCAAAGACGAAAGGAGATGGAATGAAAAAACTCCTGCTCACATCCGCAGTCGCTCTGACCCTGTCATGCACAGGCGCGCATGCCGCAGGTGTCCCAGTTGTCGATGCTACAGCCATCGCCAACGCCAAGGCGCAGTTCGCCAAGGAACTCGCGCAGATGGCAAAGGAGCTTGAGGAGGCCAGACGTCTCTATGACTCTGTGAACGGCCTGACCAGCATGGATGACATTGCCGAGGCGCTTAATGATCCCAAAGTCCGGGAGCTGCTGGGTGCTGATGCAATGCGGATTGCCAGCGCCTTTGATGTCGATCTCGATGGCTTGGGAGAACTGGCCGGGGCCGCGCGGGATGTCTACGATCATGCCTCTCTGATTGGCGCGGACATCTCCGCCGAGGATTTCTACCGGAACGAACTGGAGCGCATAAAAGGCCAGAGCGCCCGGAATGCCGCCATGGGAGACCGCATTCTGCAGGTAGCCGACGACCGGCTATCCGGGCTGGAAAAGCTGCGCATGGAAATCGGCCGGGCGGAAACTCAGAAGGAGATCAACGCCCTGAACGCCCGCCTCTCGGTCGAGCAGGCCATGCTGCAGAACGACACCAACCGAATCCAGGGCCTCGCCATGCTGCAGGAGGCGCAGATGCAGGTCGAAGAACAGCGTCAGCACGGATACCGGGCCAAATTGCGAGTGCAACGCCTTGAAAACGCGAAAAATCTCTATGGAGAATAAGTGATGAAATTTCGAGCGGCGACCTTCCTTTCTCCGCTTTTTCTTGTCGCGTGTAACGAGGAGGAAAACCACACGATCGAATACTTCCTGGAAAACGAACATGAACGAGCGGCGATGATCGAAGCTTGCGAAGTACAAGATAGATCAGGTGAAGATGCAAATTGCCGAAACGCAACAGAAGCGGCTGCAAAAGCTCGGCGGATCAAGAGGTTGGAAACCGCCAAAAGACTCTACGGAGAATAGTGATGTGGGATTGGTTCTTTTCTCAGTTTACCAGCAGCATCGCGGACACAACCAACACGATTGCCGGCAAAATGTCAGGTGCGCTGGCAGCACCTCTGGCCGCAGCCATGACCCTGTATATCGTGCTCTATGGTTTTGCGATCATGCGCGGCATGATTCAGGAGCCTGTGATGGATTTCTTGGCGCGCGGGATAAAACTCGCCATCATTTGGTCCTTGGTTAGCGGTGTGGGCGGCTACACGAGCTGGGTTTCGAACACAATTCTGACTGACACACCGGCATTTGTAACCGGCATAACTGGGGGAAGGGGGAATAATCCGGCCGACAGTGTAATGGCGCACGTCACAGATCTAGGAGTTCGTGCTGAGGAAGAAGCAGGAAGCGGCATTTCCGGCAGTATCACTGGATCCATCCAAAACCTGGTCATAATGGCCTATGGCGCCATTTTTTCAGCAGTTGCACTGTTTGTAGCCGTCATCACGCACTTCGGGTTGGCGATTATGGCGGCGATAGGCCCTTTGTTCATCTGTTTTGCACTATTCGATGTATCTCGAGGATGGTTTTTCTCCTGGCTCGGCCAAACAGTGAACTTCGCAGTTCTTAAACTGCTGGTGGTTGTTGTCATGACCATCATCGTTGATTTTCTTGCAAAGGTTATCACCAAAACCTCTGGAGTTGATGCGCTCACTGCAATGATGAACTACGCAGTAGCACTCACTTGCGGCATGCTGTTCTTCTTTCTCCTGCCGTCCATAGCCTCGGCGCTGACCGCTGGCACGGGTGCCTCCACGGGCGCGCTTCAACGGGTTGTTGAGCGGAAACTCCTGGGCAGCTCAAGCAGCGGCGGTGGAAACAGCACGCATAGCGGCTCCGCAACCAGAACCTGAGGCCGCGCAAATCCGGTCCCATCACCCTCAAACACCAGGTATTACATGAAAAAGCTTATTGTTCTGGCGGCGGCGCTTGGCGTCACCGCTTGCGCCCCGGTGACTCCGCTGCCCGATGTCAGGGGAAGCATGGTGCGCCCGCTGAACCCCACGAAATGGGACTACCAGGAGGCCGTGCTCCAGAAGCAGAAGGAAATCGGGCTCGCAAATCCCACCGATCAGGATAGCCGCGGGAGCTGATCATGAAGGATGCACACGACAAGGAATTCCAGAAATACCTGAGCGAGGCGAGGTCCTTTGACTATGACCTGCGCATTGCCGCAGAACGGTCAAAGCGGGTGGCCTGGGTCATCGCGGGCGGTGCGAGTGTGCTGGCCCTCGCGGCCGTCACTGCAGTAGCCGCGTTGGCGCCGCTGAAAGAGGTCACGCCTTTTGTGATCCGCGTGGACGAGGCCAGCGGCGTGCCGGAGGTCATGACTGCACTGGAAGACGGCGGGCAGACCTATGACGAGGCCGTATCGCGCTATTTTCTTGCCCGCTACGTGCGGGCGCGGGAGGGCTACTCATACGCTGAAAGGGAAGCAATTTTTCACGAGGTCTCGCTTCTATCCTCGCCGGAAGCTCAGCGAGAGTTCTCGGCCTATTACAACGCCAGCAACCCGCAAAGCCCGCAGTACACCTACGGCAAGGACACCAAGGCCGAGATCAAGATCCGCTCGATTGCCTTCCTCGGGGACGGACTGGCCCAGGTGCGCTTCTACCGCACCGAAATCAACGAGCGGGAAGACCTCAGAACCCGCAGCCATTGGGTGGCCACCATCAGCTTCGAGTTCGAACCGCGTGCTGAAATCAGCTCCGAAGACCGGCTGATCAACCCGCTGGGCTTCATCGCCAATAGCTACCGTGCCGACCCGGAGGTGGTGGAATGAGACTGAAAGCAGCCCTTCTGGCCAGTGTCCTGCTGGCCGCCGCGGGTCCGGCGGCGGCACTGGATATTCCCGATCCTTCACGGTCGGACAGCCGCGTGCGCTCGGTGCGCTATAACGAATGGGATGTTGTGCGCGTGATCGGCACCATCCGCACCACGGTTCAGATCGTTTTTGCCCAGAGCGAAGAAATCATCGATGTGGCGGGCGGCGACACGGTTGCCTGGGAAATCCAGCCGCGGGGAAACATCCTCTACCTCAAGGCGCGCGAGGCCAATCCTCCAACCAATCTCCAGGTCGCCACCATGCGGGCGGATGGCACAACGCGCACCTATTCCATGGAGCTGATCACCCGCGACGGCGAAATCATGCACAATACGCGGGATGTCTATTTCCAGATCCGCTACGCCTATCCCGGCGACGAGGCGGAACGCAGGCGTGCGGAAGCTGCCGAACACAAAGCCCGCGCACAGGAGCAGGCCGCAGCAGCGCGGCTTGCCGATGCGGTGGCAACCACCGGTACAAAGAACTGGCGCTATTTGGCGGCTGGCTCCCGCGACCTGCAGCCCGCCAGCGCCTATGACAATAGCGAAATGACCGTGCTGTCGTTTAAGCGCCGCACCCGGCTGCCTTCTGTCTTCATCGTGGAAAATGGGCGAGAGCGCAGCGCAAACACAACCGTCCGGAAAAACCAGATCATCGTCCACGACATAGCGCCGGAACTGCGCCTGCGCCTCGGAAACCAGGTCACGGCGATTTACAACATGGGGCCTGATGAAGGCCGCAGCGGCACAGGCACCGGCACAATTTCCCGCTCCGTGCGGCGCGAAATCATCGGGGAATAATCATGGCTGACGACAAGAACCCACTTGATGCCGGGACCGAAAGCGCGATCCCCGAAGAGCGCGGCATCTCCTCCGTAACCGCAGAAAAGACCGGCGGGCTGGATGGCGAAACCCGGAAGAAGCTTTTGGTGCTGGCGGGTATCACCTTCCTTGGTATCGCCGCCTACGCGCAATGGCCCAGCGACGAGGTGCCGGAGGAGCCGGAAACGCAGCAGGCATTCACGCGGATCCGCTCCAGCAGCGGCTTCCAGCCCGCCGATCTTCCGGATCCGGCACCTGCTGTCCTGCCGGCACCGGTTCCGTCTGAGCCGGAAGAACCGCTTGGCCCCATCGAACAGGCCAGAGCCGAGGAAGAGCTTCGCCCTGCCACACCCAGCAAGGCAGACCTGATCTACGAAAGCTCGAAGCGGGCCCCGCTCCTGGCCTACTCAGGTCCCCGCGGCACCGCAGCAGCCAACGCGGACGCGGCAGCGGGCAGCCCCGGCGGCCTGTTCGGCAGTGCCGCCGACAGTGCAGGTGGAGACTTGAGCGGCTTTGCGTCTTCGCTGCTCACCGGGGCGCCCTCGCCCGCCAAAGCCAAGCTTCTCGAAAATCCGCATTTGACCATCACCCAGGGAACAATGATCCCCTGCGCGCTTGATACAGCGATGGATTCCAGCAACCCCGGCATGGTCCGCTGCAGCGTGACCGACGACATATTCTCCACCACCGGCGCGGTTGTTCTGCTGGAACGGGGAACCCGGATCATTGGCGAATACCAGAGCGGCATGAAGCGGGGGAACAGGCGCCTGTTCGTGGTCTGGAACCGGGCAGAAACCCCCAATGGCGTCATCGTCAGCCTGGCGTCTCCCGCCACCGATGCCCTCGGCCGCAGCGGATTTGACGGTGATGTGGATACCCGGTTCTGGACCCGCTTCGGCGGCACCATGATGCTGTCAATCATTGATGACGCCCTGGCGATTGCGGCAAACCGCCATGATGACGACGGCGAATATGAGAGCACAAGCAACGGTGCCAGCAGGCTGGCTGAAATAGAGCTGGAAAACACCATCAACGTGCCAGTGATCCTGCGGAAGAACCAGGGCGAGGAGGTTGCCGTGATGGTTGCCCGCGACCTGGACTTTTCCTCTGTCTACAAGCTGCGGTGACCGCCATGACAGAACCCCGTCCCATCGCAATGGCAAAGCGGGTGCCGGTGGCACTCGCGGCCTATCTGGAGCCGCTCGACTGCTTCCTCGACCGGCCGGATGTTATCGAGATCTGCGTCAACAGCCCCGGCCAGGTCTTCGTCGAGGCCTATTCCGGCTGGGAGACCCACAGCCTCCTTCAGCTGACATTCGACTTCCTCATGAGCATGGTGCGTGCCATCGGCTCCTACACCCGCCAGGAGATCAACGAAACCAGCCCGCTTCTGTCCGGCTCGCTGCCGGGCGGCGAGCGGATTCAGATTGTGGTGCCGCCAGCGGTTCCCGCAGGCACTGTCAGCATCACGATCCGGAAACCGGCTCAGTGCAGCTTTACACTGGATGAGCTGGCCAGGCTGGGGATGTTCGATGACGTCACAGCCGATGCAGATACGCCCGATGCGGACAGCAGAGAGCTGATGCAGCTGCACAAGGACCAAGCTTGGCTCCCCTTTCTGAAGAAGGCCGTCACCGCCAAGAAAAACATCCTGATTTCCGGCGCCACCGGCTCGGGCAAAACAACCTTCTCCAAGGCACTGATCCCGCTGATCCCCGAGCATGAACGGCTGATCACGATCGAGGACACCGTGGAGCTCGAGCTGCCGCAGCCCAATGCGGTGCGGCTGATCTATTCGAAAGGCGGCCAGGGCGAAGCCAATGTGTCCGCACGTGACCTTCTGGAAAGCGCCCTGCGGATGCGGCCTGACCGGATCTTCCTGCAGGAGCTGCGCGACGCCGCGGCTTTCTACTATCTGCGCAATGTGAACACCGGCCACTCAGGGTCGATCACCACCATCCACGCGGATTCCGCGCAACTCGCCTTCGAGCAGCTGGCCCTGCTGGTGAAGGAAAGCGAGGCGGGGCGCGACCTCAAGCGCGGCGAAATCAAGGACATGCTTTACCAGATGGTGGATGTGGTGGTGCAGATCAGGAAAACCCCGCAAGGGCGGCGCATTACCGAGATCTTCTATGACCCCTCCTTGAAACAAGCCAAAGGAGGGGTGAAATGATCGTCCAGTACTGGCCCCGCATGGGCACTGGCGCCCGCATTACCGCGGTGGCAGCGGGGACGGGTATTGCCGCCTTGGGCGGCCTTGCCGCTTCTGCCATGGTGCTGCAGTGGGGACTTAAGATGCCGGTGTCCTTGCCTCAGGATCTTCTGATCTATCCCGAGTTTGCGCTGGCGGGTGGCCAGCCCGCGCAGACCGCGAAATGGGTGAAACTGGCGGGCTATGCCGCGCTGGCGCCTGCGGCTCTGATCATCGCAGGGATTCTCAAGTCTCAGCCGAAGCCTGACCTGCACGGCAGTGCTGCATTTGCCAAGGGCGCAGATATCAGACGTGCAGGCCTGCGGGCAAAACAAGGGCTGATTGCAGGGTTCACAGGCCCCCTGCCCTCGCCGAACTACGGCAAGCCCGTTGACCGTTTCGGGCGGGTCGATGAAGACAACGGCAAGGTGAAAGTGGCCAGGACCGGCCATCTGACAGCCAGCAACCTTCTGCGCTATGGCGGGCCGGAGCACATGATGCTCTATGCGCCGACCCGTTCGGGCAAGGGCGTGGGTGTTGTGATCCCCAACCTGCTGAACTGGCCGGAATCGGCCGTCATCCTCGATATCAAGAAAGAGAACTGGACCCTCACCGCAGGCTTCCGGAAAGCAGGCGGCCAGGAGGTGTTCATGTTCGACCCCTTGGAGCCAAACGGCTGCACGCACCGCTGGAACCCGCTGTCCGCCGTGCGCCGGGGCACCGACTACCAGATCGATGATCTCCAGCGCCTGGCTGACCTGTTCATTCCTGTGCAATCCAAAGACCCGTTCTTCGACCGCGCCGCCCAGACCGCCTTTGTCGGCGTCGGCGGCTATCTGGCCGAAACGCCCGAGCTGCCGTTCACCCTCGGCGAAATCTACCGTCAGCTCACCCTCACAGATAAGTTCGTCAAGACATTCAAAAAGCGGATCGAGGACCGGGCCGCATCGGGAACGCCCCTGTCGCAGCAAACGGTCTCCACGCTCAACGACTTCCTTTCCAAGAGCGAGGCAACCTTTGAAAGCGTGAAGTCCACCATCACCGCAAACCTGGGTCTGTTTGCAAACCCGATGCTCGACCGCGCAACATCGGCGTCTGATTTCAACTTCGCCGATCTGCGCAAGAAACCGATGAGCATCTATGTCGGCATCACCCCCAACAACCTCGGCCGCCTGGCACCCCTGCTCAACTTGTTCTTCCAAAGCTGCGTTGACGCCAATATGCAGGAACTGCCCGAGCACAATCCCGAGCTGAAACACCGCGTCCTGTTGTGCATGGATGAGTTTGCGGCCGTGGGTGAGCTGCCCAGCTTCAAACGCGGCATCGGGTATTTCGCGGGCTACGGGCTGAAGGTGCTGACCATCCTTCAGACACCGGCGCAGCTGGCGGATATCTACGGCCAGGAGGGGGCAAAATCCTATATGGACAACGCCGGCGTGACCGTGGTGTTCACACCCAAGAATATCGACGAAGCCAAGAAGATCTCAGAACGCCTCGGCACCCATGGCATGGCCGCGAGGAGCGAAAGCAAGTCGAAATACCTGGCAGAACGCAAAACGACAACTATCAGCGAGAGCGAGCAGAAGCGTGATCTGATGATGCCGCAGGAGCTGCTGGAGCTGTCCGACACGGAAGCGCTGGTTCTGATCGGCGGCGAGCGCCCGGTTCGGGCGCGCAAGATCCGCTTTTACGCGGAGGAGGTGTTTCTGGCCCGCTCGCGCATCAAGCCGCCGGAGGTCCCGGTCGTGCCGAAGCGGGAAGCTGGCGAGGACATCTCGGCTCTGAAAGCTGAGAACGGGGCAATGCGCAAGCGTCTGACCGCACTGGAGGAAACCGTGTCCCGGCTCACACTCCTCAAGGGGTTCCAGGAAGAGAATATGGCCAGCGGCAAACCCGCCGAGGTTCCGATGACCGACGAGGAGGTGGCTGATCCCAGCGGCATCTCCTTCGAGAAATTGGCGCTCGACAGTGCCGGGCTTACCGAGAAGATCGCCAAGCTGAGCACCACCCGAAAACTGACAACACCGCAGGGTACGCACGACATTCTGGCAGCGCTTGGCGTGCCGGACAAACCGCAGAAACAGGAAAGGGCCTGATATGGAAGATCATGGGCAACAAGTTGTTCAGCCTGAGCCGCAACAGGCTCCCGAACAGGCAGTTCCGCAAGAAGACACCGCGGGCACTAGTTTGCTGGAAAAAACCGCTGGTAAGGTCAATGTCCAGGAACCTGCTTCTGATGCGATGGTTCGGCAGCCGCAGCAGGACGGTGAAATCGAACCGGGCCGCCCTGCCCCGCAGCACGCCCACGAGCAGCCCCGCTTCGGCATGCCCCGCAGCTTTGAAGAACGTTTCCTGATTACGAAACATGCAAACCAGCGGAAGCTGTTCCGCGCCTATGACGATGAACGCCCGGCCATCGTGGACAAGGGCGACAAGCTGTCCACCAGGAATGCCGACCGTTCCACTGCCATGGACATGATCGAGCTGGCTGCCCACCGCGGCTGGCAAGGTATCAAGGCCCGCGGACCGGAAGACTTCCGCCGTGAAATGTGGATCGAGGGCACCGCCCACGGCATGAAGGTCCAAGGCTACAGGCCGTCCGAACAGGACCGCAAGGAATCTGATCGCAGGGCGCAGCTGATCGGTGACCGGGTGATTGAGCGCTTGGATGACGGCAAATCCGGCCACGCCAGGCACTCTTCGCCCGCTCCAGCAGCATCTGCGGGTGACCGGCATGATAGTGGCAAGACCACCAACGTGATCGACATGCCAAACTATGAAAAGGGCGTGCGCGGCAAGGTCACCGAAACCGGCTCGGCCCCCTATCGTGACCGTGAAGGCGCCAAAGCCACCCCGTTTGTGGAACTCGAATTGGCATCAGGTCAGAAGCACAAGGTTTGGGGTGTTTCCCTACCGGATATCATAAAGGAGAACCGCCTGCAGGTCGGCGACACGGCAACGCTCCGCTCCGACGGCACCCAAACCGTAACCGTCCAGGTCAAGGCTCCAAAAACCGGCGAAATCTCTGAACGGGAGGTGCAACGGCGCACCTGGGTTGCGGAAGACATCGAACGTGCGGAGGCAAAGAGCCGGAAACCCGATAAAGCCGCGGTCAAAATGAACGAGCCGCTGCTTACGGATCCGGCGCCAGCCGTACCGGTTGGCCCTGCAGCCCAGCAGTCAAACCCGGAGGCCAGTGGAATCCCGGACAAGGATCGGGAACAGCAGCCTGCCACCGATCGCCTGGAGGACCGCATACGCCACTTCGAGCCGGGCGACGAGCAGGTGAAAGGAGCCGCCAGCATCGCTGCAAAAACAGATGCCGCTCTGCGCCACGCCGGGGTGCCGGAAGAAGAACGGGAAAAGGCCCTGTCCAATTTGGCGGGCAACCTGGCCGAGAGCCTGCGGGCCGGGAAGACCTTCGACGTGCAAAAACTTCCCAATGTCACCCGAGAACAGGAAGCCGAAGCGGAAAAACTGGCCAAGGCTGGCCAGCAGGCGAGCGCTGAGGTGCGGCAGGCAAAGGTTCAGCAGCGAGGCCAGGGTGAACTAGAGGAACGGCAGCGTGAAGAGGCCCGCGAACGCGAAAGGTGAAAAGGCGGTTAGATCAGCAGCCTGTGTCCGCCTTGTGTTGGTTCCGGTTTCGGCAAAGTCGGTGGCTCTAGACGGAAGCGGACATAGGCTCCGAATGCAGCGAGCGGCAGGTCCGAGCCCATACTGTGAATCCGGTTTTCATGCTGCGCGCGCTCGCAGCGCGCCGATCTGCTGCACTGCCGAATTTCTTTCTTTGCATGGCAGAGGAGAATGCAGCCATTACGGCAAGCCGCGGCAAATTTGAAACCTCGAATTCACGGGTCGCGGGACAAATTGGCCATTCGGACAAATGCTCTACTTCGCCGCCATCTGTCTTCGGGCCTCGCCGACCTGGCGCGTGATTTGTCCGATATGGCGTCCGTCCGTGCCACAACAACCGCCCCATACGTTGATGTGGGGGAAGCGTCGGGCCAGGTCGGCCATTTGACCCCCGAGTTCTTCCGGATCGCCATCTTCCAAGTGACCAAGCTTGCAAAGATCGAGCGTCTCCATCGCAACTGCGTTGGGCATAAAGCCACCAAGACGGCGGGCCCAATCTCCTTCGGTCAATCCGGGTGTGAATTCGGTCGGGTGTGTGCAGTTGATCATGTAGTAGGCAGGAGCACTTTCGGTGGCAGCATCGACGGCGCCTATTGCCTCTTCCAGCGTTTCTCCTCCTTTAAGTTTGCCTCCCCGGGCAACGAAGAAAGAAATCACAATGGGAATGTCAGCCGATTTTGCGGCTCTCGCAATTCCAGTCGCTTCTTCGATGCTCGAGAATGTGGCAGCTGTTACGACATCTGCTCCGGCTTTCTTGAATGTTTGAATTTGCTCAGAGTGATAGTCTTCCGCCTCAGCGGCATCTGGCGTCCGACCCACGTTATAGGCATCCCCTCGCGGACCGATGACGCCTCCAACGATCATCGGCGTCTCCGGGCTGTCGTACTCCTTGGCGAAGTCCTTGTAGAACTCAATTCCGCGGATGTTGATTTCTTCGAGAGCCTCTTTGGAAAACCCAATCAACTCTCCCCAATCCCGGCTGGCGCGATAGTGCAGCCCTTCGTTGATGACGCCAAAGCCGTTCTCCACAGCCGCTTCGACCAGCTTGCGATGGTAATCGCTCAGACACGCGACACCGCGCTTAACGTTGAGAAGTTCGAAGGCGCAAAAATGTCGTAGCGTGAATCCGTCGACATACTGAAGCCAGGTTTCAAATCCTCCGCCGCAGGTCATGTTCTGGCCATTCAATTGTGGCAAGTTGTTTTTGGACGTCATTTCGTAACTCCCCTTGATTGAACGCCATTCTAGCTAAAAACGGACGACACGTCGTGTTTAACTGGCTGAGGTATCTAGAAGATGGGATCTATCGATTCTTACGGCAGATGATCTGAACTGGATGCGTTCTTCGCTCTTCGATATTGCGTGCAGCGTTCCTGACAATTTGCGGCGCCAGCTTTCCCAGCAATATATGGACACCAAAAATCGGTGCTTCACCCTTCTCGGCCAGTTCGATTGCCCGCAGATAACCTTGAAGATACTTTTCGCCAGTATCGATGACTTCGATGTCTGCAAAACCCGCCTTTTCCAGAGCCGCAACCGTGTCCGCGGGCCGCATTAGATAGGCCCCGGTCCCGTCTTCAGACCAGGGCACCGGGTGATGAGGATTGCCGACCTCGCCAAGTCCATGCTCAGTCAATGCGAAGAAGGCTCCTGGTTTTAGAACGCGAAACGCCTCGCCAAAAAAAGTGGCGCGGTCAGGAACGTTCATCGTCACATGCTGGGTGCATCCACCGTCAAAGGTTTCGTCTGCATAGGGTAGTTCCTGCCCGTCACCATGTGCGATCCTTACATCGTCCTGCATGCCAACGAGCTTGGAAAGCTGGTTTCCGGCCACAACGAAGGGAGCGGTGATATCCAAGCCGTCAACTTCACAGCCGAAGCGTTTGGCAAGGTATCTTGCTGGTCCACCTATGCCACAGCCAATGTCCACCAGACGCTGCCCGGCTTTGATCGGCAGGGCATCGGCCAACTCAACGGTGGCTGGAAAACCACGGGCGTGAAAGTGATCAACAGGTGCCAATTGTTCAATTGTCACGGTTTCTGGATCGATCCCGGCCGATCGCATGGCGTCCAAGATCTTGGCGAATACGTCGCCCGTTCCCCAATGATCTGAAATCGATTGTGCGTCCGTCATGAAATGCCCCCTCCTTCACGCACGAACGCTAGCATGAAGAATGATGCAGAAGGAAGAATGCGGTTTGCAGCGAAGCCCGCAAGGGGCTCTCCGCGGTCATCAGACGGAAACGCTCGGGATTTGGCGGTGCCGGCGGCCCTCTATGACCGGGGTGCGGACAAAACGGAATTCGACAGAATAACGACTACTATTCAGCCTCTGCCTGCACGATCGCGATGGCCACTGGTGCTCGATAAATATTCTTGTCGCGAAAATTGGCCCTTACGGCATCGGTTACTTGAGCCCGAATTGCTTCAATCACTTCCGGCTTCTGACCCTTGATAAGCTGGGACGCCGCAACCGTTGCCGTGAGGAATATCTCGAATAACTCACCCGGTTCATTCAAGAGCCAATGCGTTGTGACATTTTCATGGGAAACCATACGCAAGCCAGATGCCTTCATCATCGCCTTCGCTTCGTCGGGCCGCGCAAAAGCGAAAAGGTCCGGCTGAGCGGGGGCATCGGAAAAATCTGCATTCGTCTTAATCGCACCAAACACAGTTGCGAAAGCCGGAGAAACATCTGGGGTCGCCCAAGTTGCCATCAAGAAACGACCGCCCGTACGCAGCACCCTGTTGATTTCATCTAACGCTTTTGGTTGCTCAGGTAAGTGCATCATTCCAAAGTTGCAGACCACCTGATCAAATTGGCCGTCAGCGAAAGGAAGTGCTGCGGCGTCACCCTGCTGAAGAACAGCATCTGGTGCAGTCTCCGCCGCTAAGGCAAGCATTTCTTCAGAGAAGTCTAAGCCAGTAACACGTGAACCCGCCTCGCTAAGCATTGCAGTCAAGGTGCCTTGCCCGCAACATAAATCCAGAACTGACAATCCTTTTGGCGATCCACGATTGATCAACTCCCGGGCCGCGTAGTCCGTTACAGGGCCAAACTTTTTTACATAGGCGGAGACAATGTTCTCGTCGGCCCAGCCGAGGCGCTCGCGGGCAGCGAATTCGTCAAAATCTTGCATATTATCCCCCGTCCTCCGTCTGGCATTCCCATTGTTAGTCGAATGATAAATGAAAACAGTGAGGTCAGCTACGGGCTCAGACCAGCCCAATGCATCCGCGGCGTGTCCCAAAGAATAGGCGACCTGACAACGGCCATTCAAACTGCCTGTAAAATTCAGGTGTCAGCGCGGTGCTGATGTCTGGGCTTGGCGGGAGGATTGGAGGGAGCACTATGCCAAGAGTCCAACTTCCCGCTGTCACCCCGAAACGAAGAGCCTGGAACAAGGGCCGGATCATCGGCCAGAAACGACTACTGTTGCCGAAACAGGTCTGGGCAATCCGAGCGCGGCTCGAACTGGCGGGCAACCTGTGCGATCTTGCGCTGTTCAACGTGGCAATTGATAGCAAGCTTCGCGGATGCGATCTGGTGAAACTGGCTGTAACCGACCTGGTGAGGGATGATCGCGTTCGCGAAAGAGTGTCCGTGATCCAGAGCAAAACCAAACGGCCCGTTCAGTTCGAACTCTCTGAAAACACGCGGAATACCATTACCGCATGGATCAAGTCGCCGGAAATGATCGGCTGCCGTTTCATGTTTCCCAGCCGGTTTCACGACCGCCCGCATATCTCAACGCGCCAATATGGCCGGCTTGTGCGGGATTGGGTGGCGGCGATCGGGCTGGAGCCCAGTGGATACGGCACCCATTCGCTGCGCCGGACCAAAGCAGCGGAGATATACCGCAAAACCGGAAATCTCAGAGCGGTTCAGCTTCTGCTCGGACATACCAAGGTTGACAGTACAGTCAGATATCTTGGCGTCGAACTTGAAGATGCGCTGAGTATCGCCGAGCAAATCGACATTTGAACCACCTTGGCGGGCGGCTCTTGCCGTTCGCCAATCCTGAGCGGACCTGCGTTCGCGACGCAGCCGTGGTTCTGACGACCCCACACCAGAAGTGCCGATTTCTCGCTGCGCGCGCTCGCAGCAAGAATTTCACCGCGAGCGCTTCGTTCTCAACGCCGCTGCGCATCGTGTAGTGCAGCCATTCATGCCAAGTGTGACCTGCCCCCCGCAAAATCCCTCACCATGAAGTAGAGTCTGCCCAACCTATGTAGGAGCAGACGAATGCGGAAGAGCCGTTTCACCGAGGCGCAAATCATCGGGATGATCAAAGAGCAGGAAGCCGGGATGCCGACAGCGGAGGTGTGCCGCCGGCACGGCCTGAGCCCGGCGACTTTTTACAAGCTGAAGTCCAAGTATGGCGGCATGGAGGTATCGGAGGCCGCGCGGCTGAAGGCGCTGGAAGATGAGAAT
>NZ_JBQKUH010000064.1:0-23963 GCF_054968485.1 Leisingera sp. G5_S3_59_S7 | reverse complement strand
CGATGTCCCGGGTGGCGATGCGGCCCTCCTGCAGCCGCGACGCCATAATCCGGCGCCAGCCGCCGCTGACCGTCACCAGCTCGGGCCCCTGGCCGCAATCGCGGATGCCGGAGGTAATGAAATCCTGGCCGATGCGGTGGTTGGTCAGGCCGGGCGCACTGGCAGCCTCGCTGAGCTTGCCGTCCTCAAACCGCCAGATCCGCAGGATCCTGGCCAGGTGCGGACGGTCGATATAGGCGATTTCCACATGCCCGTCGCCATCCAGATCCGCCGCTCCGACGGGGGCCAGCCAGCGGTGGCTTCGGCCGATGTAGGGCGTCTGTGCAATCAGCTCCAGGCGGCCGCCCCGCAATCCGTAGACGGCAATCTGCGCCCCCTTGCTGCGATGGCTGCGCACGGTGATAACTTCCGGAAGACTGTCGCCGTCAAGATCGGCCAGGCGCGGCGCCAGGTCCTCGAACACATGGGCCTGGTCCAAAGTCACGCTGACACCGCACCGGTCCGGCAGCGCCGGGGACCAGTAGCGCAGCGTCTCCGGCTCCAGCGCATCGCCCAGAACCCCATGCCCGTAGCGGCCTGTCAGGTCCTCATAGGCGGCTTCCGCTTCGCCCAGCCGGACCAGCGAACCCTCCACGGTGCCCGGGCTAGAAGACGGATCGGGTCCACAGCCGCCACCTGCCTGCGCCGCAGAGCCCGCCAAGGCCAGCCCCAGGCACAGCGCTGCCCAGGCGCGGCGGGCGGAACCGGGCCGGGCGCGCATCCGCAGACGCCGCGCTGCCGGCCCGGCACGCATCAGATCTGCTTTTCGGGCATATGCACCACCAGGCCGTCCAGATCGTCGGTCACCTTGATCTGGCAGGTCAGGCGCGAACGGGCCGGATCGGGCTCAAAGGCGAAATCCAGCATATCCTCTTCCATGTCGTCCTTGGCGGGCAGCTTCTCGACCCAGTCCGGCGCGATGTACACATGGCAGGTCGAACACGCGCAGGCGCCGCCGCAATCGGCCTCAATGCCCGGAATGTTGTTGTCGCGCGCGCCTTCCATCACGGTCAGCCCGGTGGCGACATCCACAACATGGCTGGTGCCGTTGTGCTCGATGTAAGTGATCTTTGCCATTGTCAGCTCTCTTCCCTTTTCCGGTACTCGGACGACTGTGTAGCCAAGCCCCTGCGCCGGTGCCAGCCCCAATTGCGACCCGGGTCTGCCGCTGCTGGACTTTCCGGCACAATGTTCTATATTTGTTCACTCTGGAAATTTCTCAACCACAGAGCCTGTTTGCCTCATGCCAGCCCCCTCTGCAGCCTCTTCCGCAGCCCCTGCCGCCGCGCAGGCCGGCCGCGCCCGGCCCTGGCCGCGCCCGCCTCATTGCCTGCCTGCCGCCCGCCTGCAGGAGCCGCCGGAAAATGCCCGCGTCACCGTCGCCGGCCTGGTGATCCTGCGCCAGCGCCCGGGCACCGCCAAGGGGGTCATTTTCGTCACGCTCGAGGATGAGACAGGCGTCGTCAACGTGATCGTCTGGCGCAAGATCTACGAGGCGTTCCGCCGCGCGGTGATCTCCGGGCGGCTGCTGCGCGTCACCGGGCGGCTGCAGCGGGCGCATGCGGTCACCCATGTGATTGCCGAAACGGTCGAGGACATCTCCCCCATGCTCGACCTCCTGCTGGCAGAGCAGGGCCGCCAGGGCGATCCGGCCTTTGCGGACGGCAGCGAACTGGGCTAGGCTGCCGCCAAAGCACAAGCGCCCGGCACCGCCCGCAGCGCTGACCGCAGGCACGCTTACATTAGGCACGCTTACATTAGGCACGCTGACAACAGCCACGCTGACAAAGGCATCCGGGCATGACGCCACCCCTCATCACGACCTGCCGGCGTCTCGCGCCCGCGCTGCTGCTGGCCGCCCTGGCGGCGCTGCCCGCCTGCGTTCCGCCGCCGCCCGGCGGCGATGTCACCCGCGCCGGGCGCTATGCCCCGCCCGGCGCGCCGCCCGGCACCTGCTGGAGCAAACACACCTCCCCCGCCGTGATCGAAACCGTCACCAGCCAGGTGCTGGCGGAACCGGCTCAGCTGGACAGCAGCGGCCAGGTCATCCGCCCAGCCATTTTCCGCACCGACACCCGCCAGCAGATCGTGCAGCCGCGGCAGGAGCGCTGGTTCGAGATCCCCTGCCCCGCCAGCATGACGCCTGAGTTCATCCGCACGGTTCAGCGCGCCCTGGCCGCCCGCGGGATCTACGACGGCCCCATTCACGGCCAGATGGACTCCGCCACCCGCACGGCGGTGCAGCGCTACCAGAAGCCGCTGGGGCTGGACAGCGGCACCCTGTCGCTGGACGCCGCCCGCAAGCTGGGGCTGGTCGCAGTGGCAGGCTGAACCACCCGGTTCAGTTCCCCGGTTCCCCGGCGGCCAAGCCTCTGCTAAGCTCCGCCGGACTGGGCTCCAGACGCAAAGAGACTTGGCCATGCTGACAACCCGCCTGCCGGATTCCGGCTTCCTCTCCGGCGCCTCGGGCCCGCTGCGCCGGATGCTGGAGAGCCAGGCCACAGAGGTGCGCCTGCGCCAGGGGGAAGTGCTGTTTGAACAAGGCGATGCGGGCGATGCGCTTTATGCCATTGCCGAAGGCGCGCTGGAGTTCTCGGTGCTCTCCGCTTCCGGCCGCAAGCTGTCGCTCGACATGATGCGCCCCGGCGCGGTGTTCGGCGAAATCACCCTCTTTGACCCGGGCGAGCGCACCGCCACCGCCATCGCCGCCGAGCCCAGCCGGGTGCTGCGCCTGCGCAGCGGCGACGTTCTGGCCCAGATCCGCCAGCACCCGGATCTGGCCGCCGACCTGTTGCGGCTGGCCGGGCAGCGGATGCGCTGGATGAACACCCAATTGAACGAGCAGGTCTTCCTGCCGATGCCGGTGCGGCTGGCGCGCAAGCTGCTGTATCTCGCACCCGAGGGGCGCGACGGACGGGTCGCCCTGTCACAGGCGGAACTGGCTGAATTTGTCGGCGCCACCCGCGAGGCGGTGTCCAAAACCCTGGCCGCCTGGAAGCGCAACGGGCTGGTCAGCATCAGCCGCGGCGGGGTGCAGATCCTCGACCGCACCGAACTGGCCGTGCTGGCGGAGCCGGATTCCATCTAACCCTGCCCGCGGCTGGCAGTTTTTGCGGATTTCAGCACTAAAATCCGCGCACTGTAATCCCGGTCACAGAAGCCCCGGCACTGAGGCAGCATAACCGTTTCATAGACAGCCATTATCCGTTCCATCCCAATGGCTGCCTGTCCAACAAGAGCCATGTGCCCGCCAGCACATGGCTCTTCCCTTTCCTGCCCTCCGTGCCCTCCGCGCCTGCCGCTGCCCGGCAACCGCCGCGCGCAAAAGTTTTCTGAAAACTTTTGCCTAAGACTTTTCAGAAAAGTCTTAGGCCCGGACCGCACAGCAAAGACCGGACAGCAAAAAGGCCGGGCAACCGCCCGGCCTTTCCGGCATAGCCTCAAGGCATCACGCGCCCCGGATCACTCCGCCAGGTTCAGCGCCACAAAACGCGGCTCGCCGCCGCGGCGCACCAGCAGCAGCAGTGACTTGCGGCCTGCCTCTTTGGCTTCCTCGACCCGCGCTTCCAGATCACTGATCGAGGTGACCTTCTGCTGGCCCGCCTCGGTGATCACATCGCCCGCGCGCAGGCCCTTCTCCCAGGCTTCCGACGTCTCATCCACCGACAGAATCGCCAGCCCCTCGACGTCTTCGCCGACATTCAGCTCGCTGCGCATCTGCTCCGTCAGAACACCAACCGACAGCCCCAGAAGCTCTTTCTCGGTGCTGCCCGGCGCATCGCCGCTGCCGTCCGGCTGGGACGACGGCCCGCGCTCCGCATCCTCGCGGCGGCCCAGGGTCACCCGCAGGGTTTCGGTCTTGCCTTCGCGGTAGACCACAACGCGCACGGTCTTGCCGACCTCGGCGTTGCCGACCTGACGCACCAGGCTGCGGGTGTCGCGCACATCGGCGCCATCAAAACTGACGATCACATCGCCGGCCAGAACGCCCGCCTCTTTCGCGGGGCCTTCCGGAACGTCGGTCACCAGCGCGCCGCGGGCCTTTTCCAGCCCGATCGCCTCAGCAAGGTCCGCATCCACATCCTGGATCTTCACACCCAGCCAGCCGCGGCGGGTCTCGCCGAATTCCTTCAGCTGCTCAACCACCCTGACCACCACGTTGGACGCCATCGAGAAGCCGATGCCGATGGAGCCGCCGGTGGGCGACAGGATCGCGGTATTCACCCCGACCACATCGCCGTCCATGTTGAACAGCGGTCCGCCGGAGTTGCCCCGGTTGATCGCTGCATCGGTCTGGATGTAATCGTCATAAGAGCCCGAAAGCTCGCGGTTGCGGGCCGAGACAATGCCCGCCGACAGCGAGAATCCCTGTCCCAGCGGGTTGCCCATCGCAACCACCCAGTCGCCAACGCGCGCAGTGTCGCTGTCGCCGAATTTGACAAACTTCAGCGGCGCCGGCGCCTTGACCTTCAAGAGCGCGATATCGGTGTTGGGATCGGTGCCGATCACCTCGGCCGGCAGCAGCTTCTTGGGCTGGCCTTCGCCGGGGAAGAACTCGATCTCGATCTCATCGGCGCCGTCGATCACATGGTTGTTGGTGACGATATAGCCGTCCTCGGAGATCACAAAGCCGGAGCCCAGCGCCGAGGAGCGGCGCGGCCGGTTGCCATTGCCGTTGCCGTTGCGGTCCTGGAACTCGCGGAAGAAATCCTCAAACGGCGAGCCCTCCGGCACGATGCCCTGCGGCCCGGTGCGCCCCTCCACCACGGTGGTGGTGGTGATGTTGACAACCGACGGGCTCACCCGCTCGGCCAGCGGCGCCAGGCTCTCGGGCCGGGCCATTGCGGTTACCGCCTGCATCAGCAGGACCGCCATGCTCAGCACTGCAAGCCAGATCAGGCGCATCGTCATGCCCCTGCTGCCTGCCTGGCCGGAAATTGCAATTGCCTGTGGCTGCACGGAACTACTCCTTGTCCTGTCTAATTCTTGTTCTCCCCCGGCCCGGCGCAAACACCAGACACGCCCGGGGGAGTCTTATGCACCCAATGTAGGAACTTCCGCCCCGCCCGCAACAAATGTTGCAAGGAATAAAGCGGCTGTGAGCCGGAAATCCGGCCGCAGCCGCGGGCGCAGGCCCTGATGGCGCCACCCTAGCAGGGAAAGTTTGAATTTCCGCTGAAATTCTGCGGGCGCCGCACTGCCTCAGAACCCAAGCAGGAAGGCCAGCCAGACCAGGATCAGCCCCAGTGCCAGCGCCGCCAGCCCGGCGTTGCGGCGCTGCTCCTCGCTCAGCATCCGCAGCATCTCCAGCAGCCGCTCCACAAGCGAAGGGGCCAGTGCGTACACCAGCCCCTCTGCAACCAGCACCAGCCCGAGAGCCAGCAGGACGAATCCCATTACTGCACCGCCGGCTTGCCGCCAGACGATTTCAGGTAGTTGAAGAAATCGGAATCCGGCGACAGCACCATCGAGGAGTTGCTCCCCTGCAGGGCGCCGACATAGGCGTTGAGGCTGCGGTAGAACTCAAAGAACTCCGGGTCCGCCCCATAAGCCGTGGCAAAAATCCCGTTCCGCTCGGCATCCGCTTCACCGCGGATCACCTCAGCCTCGCGTTCGGCTTCCGACACCAGCTCGACCTCGGTCCGGTCGGCCTGGGCGCGGACGCGCTGCGCCGCCTCTTCACCGCGGGCGATCTCATCCGCCGCTTCCCGCTCGCGCTCGGCGCGCATCCGGGCAAAGGTGGCTTCCAGGTTGGCCTGCGGCAGGTCGGTGCGCTTCAGCCGCACGTCGATCACCTCAAGACCCAGCTGGCGGGCCTGGGTGATCGCGCCGTTGCGGATCCGCAGCATCAGCGCGGCCCGGTCCGACGACAGGATGTCGTTGGAGCTGACAGAGCCCAGCACCTCGCGGGTTTGCGCCCGCATGATCTTGTCCAGGCGCGATTCCGCGGCACCGATGCCGCCGGCACCAACCGCCTGGCGGAAGGTATCCACATTGGCAATCCGGTAGCGCGAGAACGCATCCACGATCAGGCGGCGGTCATCCAGCGGGGTGACTTCCAGCGGGCCGACTTCCAGGCTCAGGATGCGGTCGTCGTAACGCACAACGTTGTCGATGACCGGCAGCTTGAACGCCAGGCCCGGCGTCTCCTTAACGTCGACCACCCGGCCAAAGCGCAGCACCAGCGCCTTTTCACGCTCGTCCACGATAAAGACCGCCGACAGCGCTGCAATGCCCAGAACCACAAGGATGGGCAGAAGAAGAGTAGATTTCCGCATCAGTTGCCCTCCTGCTGCTTGCGCAGCTCATTCAGCGGCAGATAGGGCACAACGGCCTGGCCGCCTTCGCCGGTGGTGTCATCCAGGATGATCTTGTCCACACCGCTCAGCACTTGCTCCATGGTCTCCAGGTACAGGCGTTTGCGGGTCACCTCAGGCGCCTTCTGGTATTCCTCCAGAACCGCGCTGAAGCGGCTCGCCTCACCCTGGGCTTCGTTCACCACCTGGGCGCGGTAGGCCTCGGCCTCTTCCAGCGTCTGCGCGGCCTGGCCGCGGGCGCCCGCCAGCTTGCGGTTGGCATAGGCATCGGCCTGTTTCTCAAGCCGGTCACGCTCCTGGCCTGCCGACTGCACTTCGCGGAAGGCGTCTTTCACCGGCTCTGGCGGGTCGGCGCCGTCAAAGTTCACCCGGACGATATTCACGCCGCTGTTGTAGCTGTCCAGCGTCAGCTGAATCAGTTCTTCCAGACGGGCGGTGATGGCGCCGCGGTCGCGGTTCAGGATCGGCGCCAGCTCGGACTGGGCGATGATCTCGCGCATGGCCGATTCCGACACTGCGTTGATGGTGGTGCGCGGGTCGCGCAGGTTGAACAGGAACTGGGCCGGATCGGAGATGTTCCAGACCACCTGGAAATCCACGTCGATGATGTTTTCATCGCCGGTCAGCATCAGACCCGCCTCGCCGCCGCGCGAACCGGCGCCGATGTTCTCGGTCTGCTCGACCCGCACCGGGATCACCTCATAGGTGACCAGCGGCCAGGGGGCAAAGTTCAGGCCCGGCTGGCCGGTGTCCGAATATTCGCCCAGGAACAGTTCTACCGACTGCTCTTCCGGCTTGACGGTATAAATGCTGGCAAAGCCCCACAGAACCGCAGCGGCAACAGCCGCCAGGCCCAGCGTGCCTTTGGTGAACAGCGGCGCGCCGCCGCCCGGGCCGCCGCGTCCACCGCGGCCGCCGCCCTTGCCGCCGCGCCCGCCCATCAGCACGCGCAGCTGCTCCTGGCCTTTCTTCACCAGCTCGTCGATTTCGGGGATCTGAGGCTCATCCGGCTTGCGGCCGCCGCCGCCATTGTTGCCGCCGTTGTTGCCCCGGTTGCCTCCTCCGCCGCCGGAGGAGCCGCCGCCCCCCCATGGGCCACCGCTATTGCCCGCCATTTGTCTCCTATCCGTTTGCTGCCGCCCGTGATCCTTCACGATGGGCGGCATGTGGTGTCAGTTATTGCCGGCGCCGCGTCTTATCTCGAGCGCACCGGAGTCTTCAGCGTTACCAACTCTTCCGACATTGTCGGGTGCACCGCAACCGTGCGGTCGAAATCTTCCTTGGTCGCGCCCATCTTTACGGCGATTCCCGCCAGTTGGATCATCTCTCCCGCACCAGGTGCGACGATATGGCAGCCCAGCACCTTGCGGGTTTCCTTGCTGACGATCAGCTTCATCAGCACCCGCTGCGCCCGTCCGGCAAAGCTTTGCTGCATCGGCTTGAAGGACGTCGCATAGACCTCGACCGGTTCGCGCTCGCCGGCTTCTTCCTCGCTCAGCCCGATGGTGCCCATCTCCGGCTGGGTGAAAATCGCAGTCGGGATCAGCTCATGATCGGGGCTGGTCGGGTTGCCCTTGAACACGGTCTCGACAAAAGCCATCGCCTCGCGGATCGCCACCGGCGTCAGGGCCACCCGGTCGGTCACATCACCGATCGCATAGACCGACGGCACCGAGGTCTGGCTGTACTCGTCAACGACGATCTCGCCGTTGCGGCCACGCTCCACGCCGATCTCTTCCAGGCCCAGGTTGTCCGCATTGGGGTTGCGGCCGGTGGCATACATCACCTTGTCGAACAGGCGCTCCTGCCCGTTGGTCGATTTGACCCGGATCTTGTCCCCGTCCTGGCGCATCTCCAGCACGTTGGTGCCCAGATGCACATCAACGCCCGCCTGGCACATCTCCTCGGAAATCAGCCCGCGCGCCTCGTCGTCAAAGCCGCGCAGGATCTGCGCGCCGCGGTAGTACTGGGTGGTTTTGACGCCCAGCCCGTTCATGATACCCGCAAATTCGCAGGCGATATAGCCGCCGCCGACGATCAGCAGGCTTTCGGGCAGCTTGTCCAGGGTGAACATCTCGTTCGAGGTGACCGCCAGCTCGCAACCCGGGAAGTCCGGCACAGAGGGCCAGCCGCCGGTGGCGATCAGGATATGCTTGGCGGTCTTGCGGGTGCCGTCGGCCAGTTCCACCGTGTGGGCATCGGCCAGCTTGGCGCGCTGGTCAAAGCTTTCGACCCCGTTGTTCTTGAGGATGTTGCGGTAGACGCCTTCCAGCCGGTCCAGTTCGGCGTGCAGCTTGCCCCTGAAGGTATCCCAGTTGAAGCCGCCGGGCTGGATGTCCCAGCCATAAGCCTGGGCGTCCTCCACCATGCCTGCGTATTCAGAGGCAAACACCATCAGCTTCTTCGGCACGCAGCCGCGGATCACGCAAGTGCCGCCATAGCGGTCTTCCTCTGCCAGCGCCACCTTGGCGCCTTCCTGCGCCGCCACGCGGGCTGCCCGCACCCCGCCGGAGCCGCCGCCGATGACAAACAGGTCATAATCAAAGCTCATGAATATCCGCCCTTTGCATGTCTTGTGCTGGTATCCCACAACGGAGCACCAAACGCCATATGCCCAAGTGGGCGTTATTGCGCCGCTTTCAACCTTTTGGCGCGGATTCACGCGGGGTTGTGAACGGGATGGCCGCGGACCGGCAGGCCGCGGAGGGCGCCAATCCCCTGCGCCAAGGCCGCCGTACCCGCAGAAGACGGAATCCGGCGCGATTTCCATCCCGAAATCCAGGTAGGACTTCGGTCCTGTTTCAGACGGCCGCCTTCAATTCACCCGCCCCCGGTTTCCGCGCCGGAAACCGGGGGCGGATTGCTTGCAGGAATTCGCCTTGCAGCGCGGTGGCCTTGCCCCTGAAACA
Organism: Leisingera sp. G5_S3_59_S7; assembly: GCF_054968485.1. Lineage (NCBI taxonomy): Bacteria > Pseudomonadati > Pseudomonadota > Alphaproteobacteria > Rhodobacterales > Roseobacteraceae > Leisingera > Leisingera sp. G5_S3_59_S7. The sequence continues at coordinate 14,698 of NZ_JBQKUH010000064.1, read as the reverse complement.
GCAGGGCGCAACCTTGCTGCCCCGTCAGCTCAATCCTGCAGGTCGGTGAACAGGTTGTCGTTCTCGACGAAATCCAGCTTGTCCTTCTCGACGGTGCCTTCGTTGATGTCGCGCACCTCGACCCGGCCGTCGCCATAGCCGATCACCACGGTGTCGCAGATGTCGATGAACAGCCCGTTCTCGATCACCCCGGGGATCTGGTTCAGCACCAGCGCCAGCTGGCGGGCGTTGCCGATGCGGTTCAGGTGCAGGTCGAGGATATAGTTCCCCTCATCCGTCACAAACGGCGCTTCGCCGTTCATCCGCAGCGTGGTGCTGCGGCCCATCACGTCCATCGACACCAGGGTTTCCTCGATCAGCGCCTGACTGCTCTGCCAGCCAAAGCGCAGCACCTCCACCGGCAGCGGAAAGGCACCCAGCGTCTCAACCGATTTGCTGGCGTCCGCAATCACCACCATCTGATCCGAGGCCGTGGCGACGATCTTCTCCTGCAGATGCGCGCCGCCGCCGCCCTTGATCAGGTTCAGGTCGGCATCGAACTCATCGGCGCCGTCAATGGTCATATCCAGCCACTTGGACTCATCCAGCGACACCACGTTGATGCCCACATCGCGGGCCAGCGCGGCGGTGCGCGACGAGGTCGGCACGGCGGTGATCTTCAGCCCGTCCTTCTGCACCATCTCGCCCAGGCAGCGCACCAGCCAGGCCGCGGTGGAGCCGGTGCCCAGGCCGACCCGCATCCCGTCCTCCACCATTTCGGCCGCCCGCTTGGCAGCTACGAATTTCGCCTTGTCGATGGGCGACAGTTCTCCGGTCATGTGTTCGGCTCCGTGAAACGCGTTTGCGGCGGTTATAGGCAGTTTGCCGCCCGTGTGCGAGAGGGGTTTTGCAGCGGCGCCTCCAACAGTGGAAATCCCGGCATTTCGCACTAGTCCTCAAGGCCTGACGGAGGGACATGATGCTGCAATTCGACGAGGAAACCGCCCGCGTGCTGGAGGACGCCTACCGGGGCGCGGATATTTCGCGGCGGCGGCGCGCCAGCTTCGACGCGCTGGCGCCGCAGCCGGGCGACCGCATCCTGGATCTCGGCTGCGGCAACGGCCTGCTGACCGAGGAACTCGCGCGCGCCGTCGGCCCCGCGGGCCATGTGGCCGGGCTGGACGCCAGCCCCGACATGCTCGCCGCCGCCCGCCAGCGGCTGCAGGGGCGGGACAACACCACGCTGACGCAAAGCGATGCCGCCAGCCTGCTGTTTGAGCCGGAAAGCTTCGACAAGGCGGTGTCGGTGCAGGTGTTCGAATACATCACCAGCCGCCGCCCGGTGCTACGCGCGCTTCACAAAGTGCTGAAGCCCGGCAGCCGCCTGGTGATCGGCGACATTCACTTCGATACATTTGCCTGGCACAGCGACAACCGCGCCCGGATGCAGCGGTTTCTGGAGATCTGGGACAATCACCTGGCCGAACGTGCGGTGCCCGCGCGGCTGCCCGAGGAGCTGCAGGACTGCGGTTTTGCGCCGGAAGCGATGCAGCCTGTCACGATCTGCGACACCAGCCTGCGGCCCGACGGCATGGCGGCCATGATGATCCGCCTGATCCGCGCCTATGCGGTGCAGACCGAAGCCACCGACGAAGACGACGCCGCCGCCTGGGCGCAGGAGCAGGAGGAACTGGCGGCAGAGGGCCGGTTCTTCTTCTCGCTCACCCATTTCGTCTGCACCGCCCGGCGGCAGTAGCGGGGAAATGCGCTCGTTAAAACCGGACAGGAACACGGATGTGCCGGCTTACGCCCTTACAGCAAGCGGATAGGCAGAACAGGTTTTCCCGGACCAGCAAGCATCGCTGCAACTCCGATGGTTACGCGTTGTCACCGCAGCCTTCCTGCAGGAAGTCCCGGATCAGGGAGTGGAACAGGGCCGGTTTTTCCAAGTGCACCGCATGGGCGGCACCGGGCACCACTGACAGGCGCACGTTGGGCAGGTTGGTCCACAGCGACTCCACCTGGGGCCAGCGGTAAGAGCGGTCGGAATCGCCCCAGACCACCAGCGTCGGCATGGTCAGCCGCGGCAGCGCCTGCCGCCCGTCCCAGCTTGCCATTGCCCCAAGCGCAGCCAGCGCGGCCTGCGGGCTGGCCTGGGCGCCGACCTCTGTCAGCAGCGGGTAGCCGCGCGCCTTGGTGCCTGATTTGAACCAGGTTGCCCCGATGCGCGCGATGGTTTCTGCCACGCCGTCGGCCAGCAGCCGTTCGCGGGAGACGGTGATGGGTTCGAACCGGTCCGGCATCAGGCCCAGCGGGCCGGTTCCATAGAGGATCAGCTTCTGCACCGCCGCGGGCCGGGCGGCGGCCATTTCCTGAGCAATCATGCCGCCCATGGAATGGCCCATGAGGATGAACTCCGGAACCTTCAGGCTGTCGAGAAGGGTGAGGACCGCCTCTGCCATTGCGGCGATGGTGCTGCAACCGGGCAGGCCGGCGGCGGCGCCAAACCCTGGAAGGTTGGGCGCGATGACATCGTACTCGCCGCTGAAGGCATCGATCTCGCTTTGCCACTGGGCAGCACCGCCCAGATAGCCGTGCACCAGCACCAGAACCGGGCCGGAGCCGGCACGCAGATAGGGGAGGTCCGGCATCAGCGCATCTGCTCCGGCAGCCACAGCGCCACGTCGGGCGACAGGATGAGAATGGAGATGAGCAGGATCATCGCAGCGATAAAGGGCAAACAGCCCATGATCACGTCGCCGATGCTCACCTGTTCGCGGCCGATGGCCTGAATGACATAGAGGTTCAGGCCCACCGGCGGGGTCAGCACCGCAATTTCCATGGTGATGGTGTAGACAACCCCGAACCAGATCAGATCAAAGCCGGCGGCATCCATCAGCGGGTAGATGGTCGGCAGCGTGATAAAGGTCATCGACACCGGTTCCAGGAACATGCCGAGAAGGATGTAGAACACCAGCACGATGGCCAGGACGGTATAGGGCGACAGCTCAAACGACAGGAACAGGTCGGTGAACTGCTGCGGCACCCGGTAATAGGTCAGCACAAAGCCGAACAGCACGCCGGCCGACAGCAGCAGCCCGAGATAGCCCATGGTGCGCATGGTGGCAAAGATGGCGCCCTTGAAGCCCTGCCAGTTCAGGCCGCCGACCCAGAAGGCCAGCACCACGGTCAGGAGCGCGGCAACGGCGGCGGCCTCGGTCGGGGTGGCGATGCCCGCATAGATCGCAACAGTGATCACCAGGCCGATCAGGATGACAGGGCCGATGGTGCTGAGGATCATCTTCAGCGGCATCTTCGCGGCGTCTTCACTGCCGGGGATGTCCTCAGGCTTCATCATGCCCCAGACCAGCACCACCACCACAAAGCTGGAGACCAGGATCAGCCCGGGAATGACACCCGCAATGAACAAATCTCCAATGCTCTGGTCGGTCACGATGCCGTAGAACAGCAGGATCAGGCTGGGCGGGATCAGCACCGACAGGGTGCCGCCTGCCGCCAGAACGCCGCTGGACAGGCGCTTGCCGTAACCCAGCCGCAGCATTTCCGGCAGCGCGACACCGCCGATGGTGAGCGCCCCCACCATCGAGGAGCCGCAGACTGCACCGAAGCCGGCGCTGGCGCCGATGGAACCATAGGCGGCAGACCCCTTGATCCGGACGCCCTGGTGCAGGAACTGGTAGAGGTTGGGGCCGATGCTGGAGCGCCCTATCAGTTCGCCCAGGAAGACGAACAGCGGCACCGCCAGCAGGATGTAGTCGATCCAGACACCCCAGAGCTTCAGCTCAGACGAGACAATGGAGGTTTCCCAGCCCTGGATCTGCCAGAGAAACGGCAGCGACGCTGCCGCCAGGGCAAAGGGGATGGGCAGGCCGATGGTGATGAACATCATCAGCAGGCCCAGCAGGCCGAGGCCGACAGTATACCATTCCATTAGAGGTCTCCCGACGCGGCCGGTGTGCGGATCAGGCGGATCAGACGCAGCGCGGCATAAAGTGAGAACAGCACCAGCGCCGCCGCGCCGGGGGCCCAGAACGCATAGCGGGGCCAGTGCAGGATTTCGGAGGCAACGCCCGAGTTGAACGAGCGGATCGTGGCGCTGACCCCGGCATAGGCAAAGAAGCTGCCGACCCCCAGCATCAGGATGTGGTTCACGATATCCAGAGCCCGGCGGGCGCCGGGGCGGAGCAGCTCCGTGATCATCGTGACCTTGGGAAAGGCGTCTTCGCGCAGCGCGTAGGCAAGGCCGGCAAAGGCGACCGGAAACAGCAGCAGGGCCGTGGCTTCGGTCACCATCCGGTCGGGTTTTCCCAGGCCGTAGCGCACGAAGACACCGTAAGAGATCCACAGCATCTGAACCAGAACCACAGCGGCGCCCGCTCCGGCCAGCCAGACGACTGCACGTTCCACGGCCCGGATCAGGCGGTCTAAACCGTCATCCATGACAGGGCTCCTTGTTGGAGGTGTACAGATCCCGGCGGCGGGCAAGGTGCCGCACCGCCGGGCCGGGGGGAGTCTCAGGGCGCGTGGCTTGCCAGCAGGGAGCGGATGCTGTCGGCCATTTCCGCGCCGCAGGCCTCGTTCACCGTTTCATCCCACTTGGGTTTGACGCTGGCGATCAGGGCCTCGCGCTGCTCGTCGGAAATGGACACCGCCGCGCCGCCGCCCTGCATCACCGCATTGCCGACCTGCTGGTCGACCCAGGCCTCATAGCGCGGCTGCAGCCATTTTTCGGTCTCTGCCGCAGCCGCCGTCAGCGCGGCCTGCTCCTCTGCGGTCAGGGCGTCGAACTTGTCCTTGTTCATCATGTACTGGATGTTGCCGTAGAACAGGTTGGCGTTGACCATGTAGGGCATCACGGTCCACAGCTTCCAGGAGCTGTAGGTGGCAACCCCCATGTTGATGCCGTCCACGACACCGCGTTCGGCCGACTGGAACACTTCCTTGGGCGCCACGAACACCGGCTCGCCGCCCCAGGTCTCGATCATCATGCTGACCAGCGGCCCGATGGAGCGCACCAGCTTGCCGTCAAGCTTGCCGATATCGCTGATCGGCTCTTCGAACCACCATTCCTGATCGTAGGAGTAATTCGAGTTGAACAGCGGCACCAGGCCGGCGTTTGCCGCCTCATCCCGGATCAGCTCTGCGTAGGCAGCATCAAGCCCGGTCTGGTCCTCCAGGCTCACCTCGGCGGGGTAGAGCGAGGTGACCGCGTAGCAAGGCAGGCGGTTGTCGGCGTTGATCCAGCTGATGTCGGAGACGCCGCCCTGAACGGAATCCACGCCCTCGGACCAGCCGTGCAGCGTGGCCGAAGGGAACACTTCAACCTTGACCGAGCCGCCGGTCTTTTCCGCCACCAGCTCCGCAAAATGGGTGAAACCCTGATAGCGGATGTCGGATTCGTTCACATAGGTGCTGAGGCGCAGCGTTGTCTCGGCGGAGGCCGCGCCTGCGGCCAGGGCAGCCGCCAGGGCAACCGCGGATGTTGTCGTTCTGATCATTCGTTCCTCCCATGAAACTCGGGCTTTGTGGCGCCTCTCACGGACGCCGGACCCGTGGCTCCCCCTTTTGGTGATTTTGGCCTGAGGCCCGGGATGCCTGACCGGAAGGCTAGGTGCTGCCGTGCGGGGTTGGCCAACTCAAAAAATACATTAAACTATGCGGAAATCGCATAGATGTTTATTTCCAGTATCTTGCTGCTGGTCTGGAGGGGTCAATTGGATATCAACTGGCTGCGGGACTTTACCTGCCTGGCGCGGACGCTGAACTTTACCCGCGCCGCGGAGGAGCGGAACATCACCCAGTCGGCCTTCAGCCGGCGGATCAAATCACTGGAGATCTGGATGGGGGTGCCGCTGATTAAACGCTCCAGCTACCCGGTGCAGCTGTCCGAAGCCGGCCAGCAATTTTTGCCGGTGGCGCTGGAGCTGATTGCGAACCTCACCGACATCCGCCAGACCCTGCGGGCGCAGGAGCAGGGCAGCACCGCGTTTCAGCGCGTCGCCGTGCTGCATACGATCTCGGTCAATTACCTGTCGCGGCGGATCGCCGAGCTGGAGGACAGCATCCCGAACCTGCGGGTGCGGATCTATTCGGACAACCTGCGCACCTGCTGCCAGCTGCTGTCGGAAGGCACCTGCGATTTCCTGCTGTATTACCGGCACAAGGACGTGCAGCCGGTGTTCGACGAGGCGCAGTTTGCCCGCAAGGATATCGGCGTGGAGCTGATGCTGCCCGTGGGAGAAGCCGCCGCGGCACGCGCCGGGGGATGGGATCTGGACCGCGGCGGGCGCGCGCGGTTCCCCTACCTGGGCTATGATCCCAGCAGTTTCCTGGGATCGGTGGTTGACCAGACCATCGGCAATCGCACCCCGCCCCTGTCGCTGCGCTACATGGATGCGCTCACCGAAGCCATCAAACGCCGGATGCTGTCCGGCAGCGGCATCGCCTGGCTGCCCGAAAGCGTTGTGGCCAGTGAACTTGCCGCTGGCCGGGTTGTTCAGGTCGGCGGGCCCGCGTGGCAGGCAGAGCTGACCTTGTCGCTGTTCTGCTCGCTGGAGCGGCTGGACAAGACCGGGCTGCAGGTTTGGGAAGCGCTATGACAGGCCGGGGCAGTCCGGAGCATCGCCCAGCAGGCGCCAGACTGCTTCCTCCTGACGGCTGCTGCGCCCGGCAAGGCGGATCATCACCACGCTCAGCTCTTCCGCGGGCAGGCCGGGCACCCGCAGCAGGCGGCCGGCCTCAAGATGCGGCCTGACCAGGCTCTGGGGCAGCCAGGCCACGCCGATCCCGTCCAGGGCATATTCACAGGCCGCCAGCGTCAGCGCGGTTTCGGCCTTGGGCAGCAGGACGGTGCCGTCCGGCAGCCTGGGATGAATCGCGTGGCTTGCCACCCGGCCGAGAAATACATCGGACGGATAGGTGATAGCGGGAATCTCCGCCTGCGCCAGCGCGGGCCTAAGGGCGGGCGCAGCCACCGGCACCAGCTGGTCGGTTCCCAATGCGCGGGTGCCGAAGGCATCGGGAAGGGCAAGGTTTCCGCCGCCGGTCCAGTCATAGGCGACGGCGAAATCCGCGTCGCCTGACAGCAGCTGCATCAGGCAGGCATCGCGGTTGCCGGAACGCACCCGCACGGGCTGGTTCTGCGCGGACGTCAGCAGTTTCACGATCCAGGGCGAAATGGTTGCCGTGATCGCGTGCTGGCAGGCAAAGGCGACGCCGCGGCCGCCGCTTTCTGCTGAGATCTTCAGATCATGCTCAAGACGGCGCAGGCGTGCGCTCAGCTCGCGCAGTTCAGGCTCCATCGCCATCACGCCGGGCAGGATCGTCACCGGCTTGCGGGAGCGGTCGAACAGAACGGCGCCAAGGCGGGTTTCGATACCCCGCACCCGCCGGGTAAAGGCGGGCTGGGTCAGCAGGCGCTGCTCTGCCGCGCGCGCCAGGGAGCCGGTGTCAATCACCGCAAGTATGTCGTCGATCCAGTCCAGCTGCATGGAAGCAGATTACTTGGAAATACCTGCAACATGCAAGAACGGCAATTTACGGTGCGAATTTTGCATTAGTTTACCGTGCTGAGGCTGGGTAACTTGCACCAAATCCACGTTAGGAGAGACCCATGCATCTTGCCCGCTTCCCACGCCGTTTCATCGCGCATCTGCCCACGCCGCTGGAGCGGCTCGACCGCCTGAGCAAGGAACTGGGCGGGCCTGAGATCTGGATCAAGCGGGACGATTGCACCGGCCTGTCCACCGGCGGCAACAAGACCCGAAAGCTGGAATTCCTGATGGCCGAGGCAGAGCTGGAGGGGGCCGATATGGTGATGACCCAGGGCGCCACCCAGTCCAACCATGCCCGCCAGACCGCCGCTTTTGCGGCCAAGCTGGGCATGGACTGCCACATCCTGCTGGAGGACCGGACAGGGTCGGACAACGCCAATTACAACAACAACGGCAATGTGCTGCTGGACCACCTGCATGGCGCCACCACTGAAAAACGCCCGGGCGGCCTGGACATGAATGCCGAAATGGAGGCCGCGGCCGAGACGCTCCGCGCAGACGGCAGGAAGGTCTATACGATCCCTGGCGGCGGCTCCAACCCGACCGGCGCGCTGGGGTATGTGAACTGTGCCTTCGAGATCCTGCAGCAGGCCAATGCGGGCGGGCTGAGGATCGACCATATCGTGCATGCCACCGGTTCTGCCGGCACCCAGGCAGGGCTGATCACCGGCCTGAAAGCGATGAACGCGCAGATCCCGCTTTTGGGCATCGGTGTCCGGGCGCCCAAGCCCAAACAGGAAGAGAACGTTTATAACCTGGCCTGCGCCACAGCGCAGAAACTCGGCTGCGCCGGGGTGGTCCAGCGCGAGGATGTTGTCGCCAACACCGATTACGTCGGCGAGGGCTACGGCATCCCGACCGATGGCGGCCTGGAAGCGATCCGCATGTTCGCGGAACTGGAGGCGATCCTGCTTGATCCGGTCTATTCCGCCAAAGGGGCTGCAGGCTTCATCGACCTGATCCGCAAGGGGCATTTCAAGAAGGGCGAGCGGGTGGTCTTCCTGCACACAGGCGGCGCGGCGGCGCTGTTCGGATATGATGCCGCCTTTGATCACAAGGCCCGCTGGGCATCCTGATCCGCCTCCTTCTGTGCGGTCCGCCAACATAGGGCCGCACATTTCCTGAAGAATGCCGCGCCTGCCCCATGACCGGGGTCAGCGCGTGCATTTGCACCTCCGTTCGGGGAGAGGCCAATGACTCCGGCGATCAAATCGCACTGGGACAGCCATTCCGGCGGCATACTGCTCGTCTGCGTGATCGCCGCTGCTGCAACATTCCTGTCCGAGCACTATGGCGCGCCTGTAATGCTGTTTGCGCTGCTGATAGGGATGGCCTTCCATTTCCTGAACGGCGATCCGGCATTCTCGCCCGGCCTGGAGTTTTCTGCCAAGACCCTGCTGCGCATTGGCGTCGCTCTGCTGGGATTGAGGCTGAGCATTGGCGATGTGGAGAGTGTGGGGCTGAGCGCGGTGGCCGCAGTGGCCGGATTTGTCATTGCCACCCTGGCCTGCGGGGCTGCTTTGTCCTTCCTGTTAGGCCGCCGCCTTGCTTTCGGCCTTCTTGCCGGCGGATCCGTGGCGATATGCGGGGCCTCCGCCGCGCTTGCCATTGCGTCCGTTCTGCCTCCGCGCAGCGGCCGCGAGCAGGACACCCTGTTCGTCGTGATCGGCGTTACCACCCTTTCGACAATCGCCATGATTGTCTATCCGGTCCTCTTTGCCGCGCTGGGGATGAGCGATCTGGAAAGCGGTTTCCTGATCGGCGCCACCATCCACGATGTCGCACAGGTGGTTGGGGCTGGCTATTCCATCGGCGAAGAAGCCGGGGTCATTGCCACCTTTGTGAAGATGGTCAGGGTGGCATTGCTGCCCGTGGTGATGCTTCTCGTCATGGCCAGCTTCCGCGGCGCACAGACCCAAAGGCTGTCGCTGCCGTGGTTCCTTGTTCTGTTTATTGCCCTGGCGGTTCTTGCCAACACCGTGCCAGTGCCGCAGGGACTATCCGATGCGGCAGGCGCACTGTCGCGCTGGTGCCTCGTCATCGCCATCTCCGCACTCGGCGTGAAGACCAGCCTCGCCACGATCCTGAAGGTGAAACCCAGCTACGGTATCATCCTGCTTGCCGAGACGCTGTTTCTCCTCGCCTTGGCGGTCGCCTTTGTCATTGGCTTCGGTTTGTAAGCGCGAGCGATCAAAGCTCTGCAGAAAACCTCAAAGTTGCCCGCAGGACCTCTGCCGCGTCATTCTCTGACGGGCGGCAAGTCCTGCCGCTTTACAGCCAGCAACAACGGACAAGCCTGCCGGACGTGCTGCTGCCGGCGCAAACAGCAGGAAATCCACACGTCCGCTCAGGGCTCTGAACCACCTTCCGCCGCGGTGGGCCGCAGGCGTCTCTCCGCCGCTCAAGGCCCTGCCTGGCAAACATGCATCACAAAGGCGGGTTTCCTATTGGAAACGCCGGAAACGGACACATATTCCGCGCGTCTGCGTCATACTATTGCGCCATGAAACCCGAATACCGCCTCCACTATGCCCCCGACAACGCCTCACTGGTCATCCGGCTGGTGCTGGAGGAGCTTGGCCAGCCTTATGAAACCGTTCTGGTCGACCGCAAGGCGCAGGCGCAAAACAGCGCCGAATACCGGGCGTTGAACCCGAACGGGCTGATCCCGGTGCTGGAAACCCCGGACGGTGCGGTGTTCGAGACCGCCGCCATCCTCCTGTGGCTCTCCGAACGCCACGCCGCGATGGCGCCGCAGCCCGGCAGCACGGATCGCGCGGTGTTCCTGAAATGGCTGTTCTTCGCCTCCAACACCCTGCATGCCGACCTGCGGATGCTGTTCTACCCGGATAAATACATCGGCGATGCAAAGCCCCATCAGGACCAGCTGCAAACCGTGCTGCGCCAGCGCCTGCACCGCCACCTGACCCATCTCGACCAGGCCGCCGCCGCCCGCCCCGCCTGGCTCGGCGCGCCGCAGCCCTCTGTGCTGGACTATTACCTGGCCTGCCAGTTACGCTGGATGGCGCTCTACCCGGCGCAGGCTAACAAATCCTGGTTCACCCTGGCCCATTACCCCAGCCTGCAGCGCCTCTGCGCCGCGCTGGAGCACCGTGCCGCCGTTGCCGAGTCGCGCGAGGCCGAGGGCCTCGGCGCCACCCCGTTCACATCCCCGGCCTACGCCAATCCCCCAGAAGGATCAGCCACCTAATGTTCCTCTCCGTTTTCGACATGTTCAAAGTGGGCATCGGCCCGTCGTCCTCCCACACTATGGGGCCGATGGTCGCCGCCGCGCGCTTCCTCGACATGATGCGTGCCTCGCCGTTTGAATTCCACGGGCTGCGCGCCTCGCTGCACGGCTCGCTCGCCTTCACCGGCGTCGGCCACGCCACCGACCGCGCCACCATCCTCGGCCTCGGCGGCTTTGTCGCCCATGACTATGATGACGAGAAGGCAGAGGCCTTCCTGGCGGAGCTGGCGAAGACCCATAAGATGCACCCGGAGGGGCTGGGCGAGCTGCACTTCGACCCCAAGGCCGACATGATCTTCGACTACGATCACGCGCTGCCGGGCCACGCCAACGGCATGATCCTGATGGCAACCGACGCCCAGGGCGACGTGATCCTCAAGCAGGTGTTCTACTCGATCGGCGGCGGCTTTGTCGTCACTGAGGAGGAACTGGCCGCAGGCAAGGCGACCGACGAGGGCGACCCGGTCCCCTACCCGTTTAAATCCGCGGCCGAGATGCTGGAAATGGCCAAGGCCAGCGGCAAGTCGATTGCCGACATGAAGCGCGCCAACGAAATCTCCCGCGGCTGCTCCGAGAGCCTCGCCAAGGGCACCGCCCGCATCTGGCAGGTGATGAACGACTGCATCAACCGCGGGCTGGAGCGCGACGGCATCCTGCCCGGCGGATTGAAGGTGCGCCGCCGCGCCAAGGGCATCTATGACGCGCTGATGGCAGAACGCGGCCTGAATCAGACCGCGCCGCACACCATCAACGACTGGATGAGCGTTTACGCGATGGCGGTGAACGAGGAAAACGCGGCTGGCGGCCAGGTTGTGACCGCCCCCACCAACGGCGCCGCAGGCACCCTGCCGGCTGTGATCCGCTATTACCTCGACCACGTGCCCGGCGCGTCGGAGGCCCATGTCGAGGATTTCCTGCTGACCGCCGCCGCCATTGCCGGCCTCGTGAAATACAACGCGTCCATATCGGGTGCCGAGGCAGGCTGCCAGGCAGAGGTCGGCTCTGCCTCAGCAATGTCCGCCGCGGGCCTCTGCGCGGTGATGGGCGGCACGCCCGAACAGGTGGAAAACGCGGCTGAAATCGCGCTGGAGCATCATCTGGGCATGACCTGCGACCCCGTGAAGGGCCTGGTGCAAGTCCCCTGCATCGAGCGCAACGGTCTGGCGGCAATCAAGGCGGTCTCCGCCGCCTCGCTGGCCTTGCGCGGCGACGGCCAGCACTTCGTGCCGCTGGACGCCTGCATCGAGACCATGCGCCAGACCGGCGCCGACATGCACGACAAGTACAAGGAAACCTCTCTCGGCGGCCTGGCGGTGAACGTGCCGAACTGCTGAGGTTCCGGGCTCCTTAGGGACACCCTCTTGGGCCGTGGCGCGCAGCGGCACGGCCCGCGCCTGACCTTCCCGTCATGCCGGAGACATGCTTTCAGCATGACGAAGGCGCATTCGCGCCCTCCCAAGGGCAGGCCCGCGCCTTGTGGTGCGGGACGCGGCAACTGGCGCGCGTTCCTTGCAAAGGGACGCAACGTCTCTCCTTCTCCCGCAACTCCAGCTTGCGCCGTTTACCGTGCAGGCCTAGCCTGCCGCCATGACACAGGACCGGCCCCTCCTCGGCATCGCCTTGATGCTGGGCTTCTGCATGGTGATCCCGCTGGGCGACGCCATTGCAAAACTGCTGACCAACCGCGTGCCGGTTGCCCAGATCGTCTTCATCCGTTTTGCCGCCCAGGCCGCGATCCTGCTGCCGCTGGCGCTGGCCCTGCGCCTGCCGCTCAGCCTGTCGCGCCGGGTGGCGCCGCTCCTGTTCCTGCGCACGCTGCTGCAGATGGGCGGCATTGCCGCCATGTTCACCGCCTTCCGCTACCTGCCGCTGGCCGATGCGGTGGCAATTGCTTTCGTGATGCCCTTCCTGATGCTGCTCTTGGGCAAATTTGTCCTGCACGAGAACGTCGGCCTGCACCGCCTCGGTGCCTGCGTGGTTGGCTTCTCCGGCACCCTGCTGGTCATTCAGCCCAGCTTCGCCGCCGTCGGCTGGAACGCGCTCTGGCCGCTCTTGGTGGCGGTGATCTTTGCCCTGTTCATGCTGATCACCCGCAAGATCGCCAAGGAGACCGATCCCATCTCGGTCCAGGCGGTGGCGGGCGTCATGGGCACGGTGCTGCTGGCCCCGGTGCTGCTGATCGGCGATGCCGCCGGCGTTGCCGCCCTTTCCACCGCCCTGCCGCCGCAGGACACCTGGAGCCTCTTGGCCGCCGCAGGCGCCCTCGGCACCGTCGCCCACCTTCTCATGACCTGGAGCCTGCGGTTCGCCCCCACCTCCACCCTCGCCTCGATGCAATACCTGGAGATCCCGGTGGCGGTGTTCTTCGGCTGGCTGATCTTTGCGGAACTCCCCAACACGCTCGCCGCCTTCGGCATCCTGCTGACCATCAGCGCGGGCCTCTATGCAGTGATGCGCGAGCGCAAGCCCTCCGAAACCGAAGAGCGCATCAACCCCGCCTGAGATCCCGCCTGAGATCCTGCCTGAAATCCAGCCTCAGCGCGCGCAGCACCTCCGCCAGCAGCCGCCGCGGCACAATCGCCAGCAGGCCCGGCCCGTCCGGCAGCAGCCGCACCGGACCCAGCGCCCGGTTCGAGGTGCCGATCCGCCCCATCGGCGACATCACCAGACCCTCGATCGGCCACTCCAGCCCCTCCGAACGCCCCGTCGCCTCCTGCATCGGGAACAGCGAAATCACCTCGCCCGCCCGGGCCGGCAGCGCCACCTCATGCGTCAGGTGAAAGATCACTTCGGTTTCGCCAATCAGCACGCACGGCGTCTGATGCCCCTGCACCAGCGTGCTGAACGCCGCCAGCTGATGATCCACCCGCGCCCCCAGGAACCCGACCGCCAGCACCGCCGGCGCCGCAATCGAGCGCAGCGCCTTGTCGAAATCGGTGCTGTCCTGCTCCGCCACCGGGTGCAGCGCCTCCGGCGGCAGCTGCGCCCGCACGTCCTCGCTCAGCGAGTCGAAATCCCCGATCACCGCCTGCGGCCAGTATCCCGCCGCCAGCGCCGCCGCCGCGCCGCCGTCCGCCGCCACCAGCTTGGGCGCCAGCGCCAAGGCCTCCGCCAGCGCGCCAGTGGCGATTTCACCGCCGCCAATCAGGGTGATTGGTTCCGGTGCTTCAACAATCAGTCTGTCCATTCGGCATATTCCCGCCTGTTTTGGAAACAGGTCACAATCTGAACACAAAATGATACGATCAATTGCACGGATTCGAGCAAAATTGGTCCTTCCAGCCAATAAGGTGAATGGCAACAGATGTGGCGAAGACGAGCGAGCTGATGGTACACAACAACAAAGTCTTGACGGTATCCTATGGAACCTTTTCCTGCACATTGGAAGGGTTCGAGGACTCGTTCGGCACGATGAAGGCCATCGCTGAGTATTTCCGCGACCTGGCAGCGGATGACCGTTACTTCGGCGCAGAGCCGCCGCAGCCCGATGCCGACATGCTGGCCCGCATTGCCCAGCGCGAGATCGCCCGCCAGGTCGAGGCCCGCACCAGCGACGGCGGCATCCACCTGCGCGCCGCCACCCCGGCGCTCGGCGCCGCCGCCGCACCGGCTCCGGCGCCTGCCGCCGAACCGGCGGCAGAGCAGCCCGCCCCTGCCCCGGCAGAAGAACCGGCAGCCGCACCGGAGGCAGCGCAGCCCGCCTCCACGCCGGAACCGGTTGCAGACACCGCCGCGGACGAAGCAGACACCCAGACCGTCGAAGCCGCCGCAGCAGCAGCAGCGGACGAAGCAGCCGCGGTCGACGCAGCTGAGCACGCCGCAGAAGAAACCGCCGAAGCCGAAGCCGAAGCCGAAGCCGAAGCCGAAGCCGAAGCCGAAGCCGAAGCCGAAGCCG